>NZ_JBFUKF010000043.1:0-22847 GCF_056400985.1 Mucilaginibacter sp. P4_G9
GCAAGCCGAAAGATAAGCTACGCTTTTTTAAAGCAGGCCGCATTAAGCTGGAAACAGCTTTGCTTGCCGATCCGGATAATACGGATCTGCATTTCCTGCGTTTAGTGATCCAGGAGAAAGCTCCTAAAATTGTTCGTTATCGCACTGATATTGAAAAGGACAAAAACATGGTATTGAAAAACTTTAGCAGCCTGTCGCCTGTTGTACAACGAGCAATAGTTGATTATAGTAAAACCTCGAAGGTATTGCATCCCGAAGACCTTAAACCAGCAGTGTAATGAATAAGAAAGTTTTAGTTATTTACTACACCCAATCCGGCCAGATGGGCGATATCATCAACTCATTTACCCAACCGATTATTGACGCGGGCTTTTCGGTTGAAAAGGTTGTAATAAAAATGGTGAATAGCTATCCGTTCCCGTGGACCGGCCCCAGCTTTTTTAATGTGATGCCTGATTGTGTTTTAAGCGTGCCTGCCCAGATTCAGCCGTTCGTCCTCAAAGAAAAAAAATACGATCTGATCATTTTAGGCTATCAACCCTGGTTTTTATCGCCAAGTATTCCCTCAAATTCTTTGTTAAATCACCCCGACTTTATCAGGGTTTTAAAAGATACCCCAGTTGTTACCATCAGCGCTGCCCGTAACATGTGGTTAAATGCTTTTGAACGTGTGCGCAAATCGCTCCGGGATGCGGGCGCCAAACTGGTAGGCAATATTGCACTGGTTGACAGGCACCTTAACCCCATAAGTTTTATTACCATTTTTTACTGGATGCTAACCGGTAAAAAAGAACGTTATTTAAATATATTCCCCAAGCCCGGTATCAATGAGCAGGAAATGCTGGAAACAGCCAAATTTGGCCATACAATAGCAGCCCGAATTGATATGGCTTATTGGGAAAGCCTGCAGGATCAGTTAATGCAGCAGGGGGCGGTAAACATTAAATACCCGCTGATGTTTATAGAGGGTAAGGCCAAAATTATTTTTGCGGTTTGGGCAAAGATTATTGCCAGGCAGAAAAAAAAGGAGCCATGGGTTGCAGCATTTAAATATTATCTTTTTATTGCCTTGTTTATTGGGGCGCCAATATTATTAACACTTGATATGATTTTCATTAAACCTTTTTTTGGAAAAAGAATTCAGGATAAAATGAACCATTATTTACAACTAAATTAACATCTACATGTCTTTTAATCAGGTTTATATAAATACCACATCTGCTTTCCTGCCTAACGAGCCTGTCGCGAGTGATGACATGGAGCTGTATTTGGGTTATATTGACAACAAGCCTTCAAAATCAAAAAAAATTGTATTGCGTAACAATGGGATAAAAACCAGRTATTACGCCTTAGATAAAAATAAAAAAGCTACCCATACCAATGCGCAAATGACGGCTTTGGCTGTGAGGGAACTGTTTAAACATACGGAAGCTAAAATAGCTGAAACAGAATTGCTGTCATGCGGCACCTCGTCGCCAGATCAGATGATGCCGAGCCATGGTGTAATGACTCATGGTTGGTTGCCTGAAGCCGGCGCTATAGAAGTAGTATCGCCATCTGGCGTTTGCTGCGCCGGGATGCATGCGTTAAAATATGCCTACCTGGCTATCAAATCGGGCGAGATTAAGCAGGCTGTAGCTGCTGGGTCTGAAAGATTTTCGGGTTTACTGGTATCTGATGTGTTTGAGGAAGAAGCTCAAAAACTAAAAGAGTTGAGCGAAAACCCATACATCGCATTCCAAAAAGATTTTTTAAGGTGGATGCTGTCTGACGGCGCTTCGGCATTTTTAATGACGGATAAACCCAATAAAACAGGGCTGAGTTTGCGGGTAGAATGGATTGAAGGTGTATCATACGCCAACCAAATGGATGCCTGTATGTATATGGGTGCCGAAAAACAGGCCGATGGAACGCTGAAAGGTTTTATGGATTTTACACCCGAAGAGATTAAGAACAAATCTATCTTTAGCGTTAAACAGGACATTGGTTTGCTGAGTGACAATATTGTTCCGCTTGGGGGGCAGAAAATTAAAGAGATCTTTGAAAAAAGAGGCTTAACAACCCAGGATATTGATTACTTTTTACCACATATCTCCAGCGATTTTTTCAGGCCTAAAATTTATGAAATGGTCGAGATCTATGGAGGAGGTATCCCTTACGAAAAATGGTTTATGAACCTGTATACCGTTGGTAATGTGGGCGCGGCATCGGTTTACCTGATGATAAACGAGCTGTTTCATAGTGGTAAATTAAAAGTTGGAGAAAAAATCTTGCTTTTGGTACCCGAAAGCTCAAGATTCTCGTATATGTATGCGATGCTTACCGTGTGCTAAGCGGAAAGATATATTTGTCATGAAAAAAGAAAACGTACCCCAGGACCTGAGTTCGCTTGGAAAAATAACCAGGGAGGTTTGCTATGCAACTGATAGCGCGGGCAAATACGTTACCCAGCTTAGCAACGGATGGGATGTTAAAATAAAAGCGCTTGATGTAGCCTGGCAGGAGATAGAGGGGCGTATTGCCAAAGCAAAGCAGCAGGTTTTAAATAATGAGGCAAGTCCGCTGCTGTTTTTTATGGAGTTAAGACTGATGGATCTTAGTATTTTGGCCGATTACACCGGGTTTTGGAAATGGCAGATAAAACGGCATTTAAAACCCGAAGTGTTTAATAAATTATCAGAAAAAAAATTGAAAAAATATGCCGGGGCCTTTAATGTAAAGGTTGATGAGCTAAAAAGTATGAATGTGCATGAAGATTGATTTTGAACATGGGCAGGCGGCACATTGCGAATCGGGAGTTACCAGTAATTTACTAAAAAAGATATCCAACGGGAAAATAACAGAACCGCTGGCTTTTGGTATTGGCGCAGGCTTGTTTTTTGTATACGTACCCCTGATAAAGGTGAATAACGGGCCGGCTATCGCTTTCCGCTCGATGCCCGGCTTTATATTTAACCGTACCTGTAAATCATTGGGGGTACCTGTTGTGCAGAAGAAATTTGGCTCGAAGGAAAAAGCAGAATCTTTTTTATTGGAGAGCCTTAACGCCGGCAACCCGGTTGGCTGCCAGGTGGGGGTTTACTATCTTTCGTACTTTCCAAAAGAATACCGGTTTCACTTTAACGCCCATAACCTGATTGTTTTTGGCAAAGAGGGGGATAACTACCTAATAAGCGACCCGATTATGGAGCATGCAACAACCTTAACAAGTTACGAGTTGGAGCGGGTGCGTTTTGCCAAAGGGGCTTTAGCACCCAGGGGACAGCTTTACTATCCCGGTAATCAAAAGGAAATTACTGATGAACAAATAAAAAGTGCCATAAAAAGCGGTATCAGGAAAAACGTGTTTAATATGCTATCCATTCCTGGCATGTTTGCCGGGGTAAGTGGTATAAAATATACAGGCAAAAAAATTAAAGGCTGGCGGGATAAATTAGGACTACATACTGCCGGGCTTTACTTGGCCCAGCTGGTGCGTATGCAGGAAGAGATTGGTACAGGCGGTGGCGGTTTCAGGTATATATACGCCGCGTTTTTACAGCAGGCAAATGATTATCTGCCAAATGATACCTTGCTCCAGGCATCCGAAATGTTTACCCAGGCTGGCGATATGTGGCGTACAGCCGCTGTACAGGCCGCGGGAATATATAAAGGCCGGATTGGCAGCCAGGAGGATTTTAATGTAATGGGCGATTACTTGTTGGAGATAGCCGAAATTGAAAAGAAAGCATTTACAGTCCTGAAAAATATAAAATGGCAGTTATGACCTCTTTAGCTGTAAATATCGAAAACCTGGGTTTCCACTATCCGGGCAACTCGGGCGTAACCTATGATGGCCTTAATTTAAAGATAACCGAGGGCGAACGTTTTGGTTTATTTGGCCCCAACGGTGCCGGCAAAACCACGCTTATGAATTTAATGACTGGTTTGCTGGTAGCTGATACAGGAAAGATTGAGTTATTGGGGCACAACATCGGCACAAAAAGCAAAGAGGTAAATAAGCTATTTGGTTTTGTACCGCAGGATTTTTCCTTTTACCAGGAACTGAGCCCGGTAGAGAACCTGGAATTTTTTGGTGCATGGTATGGCTTAAACCGAAAGGAAATTGCTCAGCGAACCAGAGAGTTGCTGGATATCCTTGGCTTATCAGATGTGGGTGATAAACCCATTCAGAATTTTAGCGGCGGGATGAAAAGAAGGATCAACCTGGCTATTGGAGTGATCCATAATCCCAGGATATTGTTTTTGGATGAGCCAACTGTGGGTGTTGATGTACAAACGCGCCATGCCATCATCAATTATTTAATGGCATTGAATAAAAAAGGTACAACTTTAATCTACACTTCGCACCAATTGAGTGAGGCCGAGGGTTTGTGCGAGCAGATTGCCCTGGTTGATAATGGCAAAATTGTACGGGAAGGTAATTTGGATAAGCTGCTGGAAGAATATGATCATCAGAATTTAGAAGACCTGTTTTTAAATTTAACCGGAAAGGATTTCAGGAACTGATGTTTAAACTCTGGGCCTCCATAGTAAAAGACGTAAGGATCCTGCTGCGCGATAAGGTGGGGATATCGCTTATGTTTATTATGCCCGTGATATTGGTTATTGTAGTAACCACTATCCAAAACAGCACTTTTCAGCTCATGAATAAAAACAAGCTAACGGTTGTGGTTTGTAATAAAGATGCAGGAAAGTTAAGCTCCCAACTCATAACAACTATCAATAAGATAGGGATGTTTAAAGTGACGCAGGCTGATAAAAGTCAAAATAGGCAGCAAATTGCCGATGCTATGAGCGCCAACGATGCCATGCTGGCCATTACTATCCCGCCCGATTTTTCAGCCAAAATAGAAGCCAAAGCCAAAAGTTCATCAAACAAAGCATTGAAAAGTTTTGGCTTGCAGGCCGATTCGGCAAAGGAAGTAAAATTAGCCGGCGCCACACCGCTTATATTATATTACAACCCATCAATACCTGAATCTATGCGATTTTCGGTAAATGGAGCTTTAGCAAGTGCGCTGCAGATTGTAGAAAGCCGCGAGACTTTGCGTACGCTTTACTTTGCCATTAACGAAAAGGAGATGCCGCAGCAGCTGGAAAACGAAATGCTGAATGGCAAAGCCGAAATTAGCCAGGTACCGGTATCAAAAAGTGGCATTGCAAAAGCACCGAATGCTACCCAACATAATGTACCGGCATGGACGATATTTGCCATGTTTTTTATCATTATGTCGTTAAGCGGCAGTGTGGTAAGAGAAAAGATTAGTGGTAGCTTTATCAGGCTAAAAACATTGCCAACTAATTACGCGGTGGGTTTGCTATCAAAGCAAATAACTTATTTGGGTGTTACCATGTTCCAGGCAATAGTTATATTTTCGCTTGGCTTGTGGTTTTTTCCGTACATTAATTTGCCTGCTTTAAATTTACCCGCCGATGTATTCGGGCTGTTTATCGTGACTTTGGCTTGCGGTTATTGCGCGGTAAGCTATGCCATTTGCATAGGCGTTTTTGCAAATACCCAGGAACAGGCCAACGGTTTCGGGGCGGTATCCATAGTAATATTAGCTGCTATCGGCGGTTTAATGGTGCCGTCTTTTGTAATGCCGGGTGCGTTGAAAACAATTAGCCAATTATCGCCATTACATTGGTGTATACAAGCGTATTATAGCTTATTTTTAGAGAATGCCGGCTTAAAGGATGTGATGGTTAGTATAATACCACTGGTTGGAATTACTTTGGTGTTCCAGGGGCTAACGTACCTTGGTTTAAAAAGAAAAAATTTAATATAGATAATGATGGAAATAGCAGAATTAAAGGAGAAGTTAAAAGTTCAGATAATTCAATTCCTTAACTTAACCGACCTTACTCCGGCAGACATTAAAGATGATGAGCCATTATTTGGTGATGGCCTTGGCCTTGATTCCATCGATTCATTGGAACTGATAGTGCTTTTGAAACGCGAGTACGGCATCAACATACAGGATCCTAAAGAAGGGCGCAAAGTATTGATTGATGTAAATACCATGGCCTCCTATATTGAGCAACACAGGGAAAAATAAACGTTTACAGCAGTGGACAGGATCTTGGTAACCGGTATGGGGGTGATTAGTGCTATTGGCAATTCGGTAGATGAAAATCATGCCGCATTGCTTAATGGCAAAACCGGCGTTATAAAAGGCGGAGGCAACTTCCCTTCCCGTTATTCCGGTATTCTGCCATTTGGAGAGGTTTTGAGGAGTACAGGAGAGTTGAACACAACACTTGGTGTTACGGAGCAGGGCGTTACCCGCACAACCTTATTAGCCTTGCATGCTTTTAAAGAAGCGATAGCTGACGCGGGCCTGACAGGAGCACAATTGTCGTCGGAAGATACGGCATTAGTTGGGGCAACCACTGTTGGCGGCATGTGCCTTACCGATGAGCTTTACGCCAATACCCACGGAGATTCTGACAATATTGAATACGTAAGATCATATGATTATGCATCGGTAAACCTGTTTATACAAAACAGGTATAACATATCTGGTGTGGTAAATACCATGAATACGGCCTGCTCATCGTCTGCAAATGCCATTATGTATGGCTGCAGGCTAATCAAAAACGGGCTGGCCAACCGGGTAGTTGTTGGCGGGGCAGATGCCCTGGCAAAGTTTACTGTGAACGGTTTTAATGCGCTGCGTATCCTTTCGGACGAAGCTTGCGCTCCATTTGATCAAAACCGAAAGGGGCTCAATTTAGGCGAAGGAGCCGCATTTTTGGTGTTGGAAAAAGAAGCAGATGCGGCCGGTAAAAAAGCATACGCAACAGTAAGCGGCTTTGGGAACGCCAACGATGCGTATCATCCATCATCCCTATCGCCAGAGGGAGACGGTCCTTACCTGGCCATGAAGAACGCGTTAAGCAGCGCCAATTTAAATCCTGCTGACATCGATTTCATAAACGCCCATGGTACCGGCACCGAAAACAACGATGAGGTAGAAAGCCGCGCCATGTTAAAGGTATTTAGTACCATGCCCAGTTTTGCATCTACCAAAGGCTTTACCGGGCATACTCTTGGGGCTGCCAGCGCTATTGAGGCGGCGTATAGCATTTTAAATATACACAGGCAGGAATTGTATCCTAATTTGAATTTCAGGCAACCAATAGCAGATATTGGCCTGCAGCCGGTTGAGGCTTATAGACCCGCAGAAATAAAACACGTCATGTCGAACTCATTTGGTTTTGGCGGAAATTGTACATCATTAATTTTTTCAAAAATATAGTGATGACGTTTTACATCAATAAAGCCACCTGTATCTCTCCCCAACAAAGCTTCGGAGAGATTGACATTGAACAGTTGCGCGCCTCGGTTGATAATAAGCTGAAAGCTATCGAACCGAAATATCCGCATTTTACGCCAAACGCACTTCGCCGGATGAGCAAAAGCACGCGTATGGGGGCGGGAGCGGCATTACCTTTACTTGCAGATGGTGTGCAACCCGATGGTATCATCATTGGTACCCAGGTGAGCGGGATGGAAGAAAACGGTAAATTCCTGAACCAGATTATCGAATATAATGAGGATATGCTTACTCCAGGCAATTTTGTACAGGGTACGCCCAATACTATTTCATCGCAGATTGCGCTGGTCAGTAATAATAAAAATTATAACATTACCCATGTTCACCGGGGGCTCGCATTTGAAAACGCGGTTATAGATACGGCAATGCTGCTTAATGAGCATCCTCAAAACACCTATCTGTTAGGTGGAGTTGATGAGATATGCGGCAATAATTATACATTGGATACCCTTGCGGGCTGGTTTAAAAAAGAAGACTGTACCAATAGTGATCTCTATAAGTCAAATACAAACGGAAGTTTATCTGGCGAAGGTGCCGCAATGTTTTGCGTGAGTAACAATAAAGTAAACGCGTTAGCTCAATTAAAGGGAATTACCACCATTCACAGTACCGATGTTGATGTTGTAAAACAACGCATTAAACATTTTTTGTTAAAAAATTTACGGCCGGGTGAAAAGATAGATCTGCTTTTAAGCGGTGAAAACGGCGATAAGCGCGCGTTAGAGTATTACACAGCATGTGAACAATTGATAAATCGCGAAACCTCCATTGCACGCTTTAAGCACCTCTGTGGAGAATATCCCACGGCATCATCATTTGCGCTTTGGCTGGCTTGTAATTTTGTAAGCGGCCAATTGACGGTTCCAGAACACATGATTAAAAAGCCAGAGGCAGCATTAGTTTATAAGAATATACTGATCTATAATACGCACAAAACCGCTCAACATAGCTGCATGCTGGTAAGTGTGCCTGAATAAGCACTGTTCACCTTATGTCAAATTCAATAATACTCTGCCTTGATTTTTAACCCGAAAACCCGTTTATAAATAAAGAAAGCTTTTTTGTCAAAGGAGATAAATATTGTTATAAATATAAAATGAACATATTTTCTGCATTTCCTACGATTCTTTCTATAAATGCTATTGGAAATGAGTGTTTTTGTGCTTATATTAGTATAACCAATTGCAAAAAAAACCTTAAATTCAGGAGAACTCGTCATGAAGAAGAAAACTACTATGGTTAATCAGCCTGATAAGACTGAAACTATTAAAGCAGAATTGCTGAACGGCCAAGCTCTTACTCCAAAAATGTATCGGGATCATGCACATTATGATCACTCACATGGTAGGGTTAATAGATTTCCATTCGGAAGCAATCACGGACCATCATCTTTTTAAGAAACTAATTTAGAATCAGGCGCCGGCTCAGGTTGAATGCGCCTTAGTCACTTTTCGCTGCTGGTTCAACAGACCCGTTGTGTAATTGCGCGCGTGGCACCTATTTCCGGAAATGTTGTTTTAAATTTCCGGAACAGGTAAATAATTCGCGGTCAAATTTCCGGCTTGCGGCGCGCCTTTGCCATCGGCAACCGAAAAAACAATAATCAATAATTGTTGACCTGCTTGAGGGCACCGGCTGTAAGCAAATTCTTCTACATGCGCTATAGTATCCAGCGCGGTTGTTTACCGGCTCGTGGTTAAGTCGATTAAAAACAATTCCTGGTCGGTTGCCTTTCAGCAATTGTCGGTTTGTCCCTCTGTCTTTGAGAAAGCCTGGCGGGGGTTCGCTATATTTGTTTATAGGAAAGGGTACGGCTTATGGTTGTGTATCCTCAATCAAATTATTTACCATTCTTCCTAATCTGTGAATCATATGAACAACGCCGTGTACAATCAAATCTTTAAGACTATTAAGTATGTAAAATTCATTCCGATGAGGTTACTTGCTGTAAATTTTTTATTGATCCTGTTAGTTTACCCTACAACTGAATGTGCTGCCCAGTCTACACCACCACGTTCACTGCTTGCACTTTCGAAAGCCGACCATTTCCTGGCAATCATAGATCCGGTTACGCTGAAAGTTGTTGCGCGGGTACCGGTCGGTCCTGACCCGCATGAGGTTATTGCATCGTCTGATGGAAAGACGGCTTATGTTTCTATCTACGGCGGTGGCAGCTTACATGAGCTTAATGTTATTGACCTTGTGGCACAAAAACCTTTACCTACCATTGATACAAGGCCCCTGATGGGACCGCATGGACTAACATTTGCCGGCGGCAAAGTGTGGTTTAGTGCAGAGGGCTCCAAATCCGTTGGTCGCTACGACCCGGCAACAGGTAAACTCGACTGGAGCATGGGAACAGGGCAGGACAGAACACATATGATTTACGTAACCGACGATAGTAAAAAGGTTTACACCACAAACGTCTCGGCAGGAACAGTAAGCATTTTGGTGGATAGCCTGCTCAAACCAGCAGCCTCACCCACGGGGTTTACGCCTCCCGCACGCCGGGACTGGGTGCAGACCGTCATCCAGGTGGCCAGGGGTTCTGAGGGGTTTGATGTATCAACCGATGGCCGGGAATTATGGACCGCTGCTGCCGACGATGGAACCATTTCAATTATCGATATCGCCGCCAAAAAGTTAACCGGTAAATTTGATGCGAAGGCTTTGGGGGCCAACCGGCTCAAGTTTACGCCGGATGGCAAGCGGGTGCTGATTACGAGTCTGCGAACCGGCGATCTATTTATTTATGACGCGGCATCGCACCAGGAATTGAAGCGCCTGAATACCGGCCATGGCGCCGCGGGCATCCTGGTAGACGATGACGGATCACGCGCGTTTATTGGCTGCACGACCGATAACTATGTTGCGATTGTAGACCTCAAAACGTTAGCGGTAACCGGGCACATTGATATACGTGGAGCAGACGGACTGGCCTGGGCGACCCGTCGTTAGTAATGTTATAAATAAGAGATTTTCATATTCCATTTCTATTACTCAATTAGCAGAAAAATCTAAGTAACATTTTGAACGATGCTAACCAAAATAGCTATTTATAACTATTGCATGAGCAAAAAAAAAATCCAAAATTTAATATAATTTATAATATTTCAATTATAGAGAGATACGGGTATTGATCGTAAAAATATTCCTGGAATTTATTATCATTTTATTTCTTTAACTGCAGATTAACGGGGGGCTATTCGCTGATTAGCGCTTAACCTTTAGATGATATGCGAGAGAAAACATTGCGGTATATATCATTCAAAAAAGGAGTGTAACCTGAATTATATAAGCCGGCTGATCGGGCACAAAATAAATGTTCGCAAAAAATATGTAACCCAAAACCTGATGCCATATGTCCCGCCAGGAAAATAACAGTTCTGAACAATCCTTTTCTGTGAAACCACAGATTGACATCGCTTCAGGTGGGAAGTCAACATTTGTTATAAGCGACCTGCATTTGGCGGCGGGCATAAATRACAGCAGCAACTACGCCGGAACCGAAAATTTCTTTGCAGATCAATCTTTCCTGCGGTTTATTGATCACCTGGAAAACAAGAATGGAAACGCCACTGCATTATTGGTTATCAACGGAGATTTTATTGATTTTCTGAGGATCTGTAATTATCCGGAAACCGACATGGAGTTTTCTGAATGGGAACAAATACTGCGTATAGTTGGAATTACCAAACTGGAGAAAGAGCTAAGGGATTCTATTGTCGACAAAGAGAAAACATTCGGGCTGCGAACAAACGATTACAAATCGGTTTGGAAGTTACATGTTTGTATGATTGGCCATGAAGCTTTGTTTGAGCGGCTCGCCCTGTGGCTGCATAACGGCAATAAATTAATTATTACCAAGGGAAACCACGACCTGGAATGGTATTKGAAACCCGTACAGCTTTACCTGCAATACCGTCTTGCCAAACTAATAGCCGGGAAATTAAAAGTTGAGGTAGAATCCATACTCCCTGAAATGACAGGGGGAATTACATTTGCTGATCATATTGTAATCATCGACGGAAAAATCTATATAGAACATGGTCATTGTTACGAAAGCACAACGGCTGTTCAAGGGAATGTTCTTAGTGATAATAACCAGGAGCTGAATTTGCCGTTTGGCTCTTTTTTTAACCGGTACCTGATAAACAAGATTGAGCTCTCTTACCCGTTTGTTGATAATGTGCGGCCAAGGGAAAATATATTGCTGGTATTGTTTCGCGAGCGGTTTCCGCAGGCATTGAAAATGGTTTTCAGCTATATTCCGTTAACCCTTTTATTGATTCCCAAAAAAATGTGGTGGCCCGTTTTTAAATATGCCATCACTTTCTTCCTGATCATCGTTCTGCCATTGGCCATCACCGGGTATGCGATCTATAGAAGTTTGCCTCATAACATTCATACCGATGATCCATCATGGGTTTTACAGCAACTTATAAACATAGGTAAAAACTTAGGTTTTTTATTTCTTTCGTATTTGTTTGGCCGGATAATGGCAATGGTGAAATTAAGCGGTCCAACCAGTTTTGCCGCTTATGCCGAAAAGGTCTTCAGTCAAAACCCAGCCTTACGGGTTGTAACTTTCGGCCATACGCATAACCCGGAACAAAAAAACATTAATGGAAAATGGTATTTCAACACCGGAACGTGGATGCCTGTTTTTGAAGCCTCTTCTGCCGATGTACGCATTGATAAAACTTACACTTTCCTGCAATTCAACTATGATGAGCACGGTGAATTGGTGGTTTTTCCTTTGCAACGATGGAATGATGATGCCCTGCGCGACGATGATTTGCCGCTGATGGAAAAAAATTGATGAGCTAACCTATACTAATATTAAGTGCATGGAACAAAAATGGACATTTGAAACCCTGGCCCAATGCAGTAAGGATACATTGGAAAAGATATTGCTTAATGGAACTCCGCCGGATATTGAAAAATTAAACGGACTGATCTATTGTGGCTGGAACCATGAACCCATAGGAAAAATATCCGGCGAAAAGTTTAAAAAGGGTTTTTACAAAAGAAACGGCGCCAATTACGGATATAACGAAACGGTGATACAGGATCATCAAAAATACCTGGGCCAATGGGAAGTAGGTTTACATAAAGTGAGGCCGAATCAATTAGGATACTTCAGGACTGCCTATGTAAAAGATGAACCCTACCACAAACTTTACAAGCCTTACATGCACCTGGCTCATTTCAATTATGATATCCCGTTTCACAAGTTCACGCTTAGCTTTTTCAGGGTGATCCGGGATTTTGTAGTACTGCCCAATGAAGGCGACCATAGTTTAATGCTTTGCAAAGCTTACCTGCACATCGCTGAAGAYCTGAATATCTTTTATTGTTATTTCTTATTAGGACATCCGCAGGAAATCCGGTATCTGCCCTGGTAAATCAACCTGTAACAAAACAGAAAATGCCTTATACCAAAGAAATATAAAACTAATTACTATGAACAAAGAATTAGTCCTTGCTGAAAAATACCTGAAGTCGTTTCTTAAACTGCTTCTCTTTCTATCTCTGGTAATGCTTTTTTTTCATTTTTTTCCCAATCTTACACCGGGCTTTTTACAGTTTTCCGCAGCAAATAGTTATGCTGCTATATCAGGCAATTCTGTTTTACAAGGATTTTTAATTGTTCTTTTACTTGCATTGGCTATTGGCGATGTTCGTCGTTTCAGCCCGTTGATCCGTTTATTTAAATGGGTGCTGGCCATTGCAATAATATGGACAACCGTGCAGTGGATTAAGGGCCGGCCGGCAACCGCTGGCACTACTCACTTATGGCAATTAATTACATATGCGGTTGTTTTTGCCGTGCTTTGGATCTCCTTCAGAGCCGCGGGTATTGCCCGTTACAATCTTAAATATTTATCTATACAACAATTTCAAACATTGCAGGCACTGGCCGAAGTCTGCATCTCCGGAGATACCGATTTGTATAAATTGCAGATAGAACCTGTAAAAGTAGCATCCAATGTTGATAATTACCTAATTGGTTTTAAAGCGCAAAACAAGTGGGTAATGAAACTGGTGTTAACAGCGCTGGAAATTTACCCCCTTTTATCTTTACGCCCCTTGCTAAGCCTTATGCAACCCGCAGCAAGGCTGCAATTCCTTAAAAAAAGATTTCTAACCGATCTTGAATTTCAAAACGTGCCGCGCTGGTATGGCGAAATATTCCAGGCAGCTATAAGGATGAGCAAACAACTATGCTTTATGGGCTATTACAGCGACCCGGCTGTATACGAAAGCATTGGTTACGTGCGGTTTACCGATAGGAAAGATTTTGATGACAAGAAGCGCCAGTTTCCCGGAAGCAATTCTAAAGCCGCATTATTAAAAGTACTTGAGGATGTTGATATTACAACAAGTGAAATAACTGCGGATATAGTTATTGTGGGTTCTGGCGCGGCGGCCTCTGTATTGGCTCATCAATTGGTAAAAGAAGGCAGAAAGGTATTGCTTGTAGAGTGCGGCGGACTTGAACAAACAGCCTCATTTACCGAAGATGAGGTGGATATGGTGAGCAGGTTGTATGCCGATGGCGCTTTGCAATTGTCGCGCGATTTTCGTTTCCAGGTATTCCAGGGCCGATGTGTTGGCGGATCAACAGTTGTTAATAATGCGGTTTGTTTTGAAACGCCTGATTATATCCTGGACAAGTGGATAAATGAAATGGGAATTGGTATCGACAGGACAAGGTACGAAAGCTCAATGGCTGCTATATATAAGCTGATGAATATAGCTCATACGCCTATAATGACAGATGATAGATTTTTAAACCCTGGAGGACGGCTTTTTGCCGAAGCCTGTAAAAAGATGGGGTATGACAAACCCGAGCTGGATTCGGTAATGGCCAATCTCAACGGTTGCCTGGGTGCTGGTTACTGCAACATAGGCTGTACATATGGTAAAAAGCTTTCTATGCTGGATACCCTTTTACCCCAAACGCAATTAGAAAACCCCGGATCGTTACAGATAATAGCAAACTGCGAGGCGATCAGTTTTAATCGTAGCGGCACACAGATAGTTTCCCTTACCGGGAAGTTTAAAAGCGGCCGGAAAATAACGATCAAGGGAAAAACCTTTGTATCGTCGGCTGGTGCTGTTTCATCGAGCATACTGCTCCTAAAATCAAAATTAGGCATAGCCAATGCGGGAAAAAAGCTGTCTTTTAACCTCGGTACACAAATAACAGCTGCTTATAAAGAGACTGTTAATTCTTATGATGGATTGCAGATCTCCCATTTTCTGAAAACCAACGATCGCCGATACGTCATGGAAACCTGGTACAATCCGCCAATGTTTCAATCAACGGCTATGCCTGGCTGGTTTGATCAGCATTTTTTAAATATGAATCAATATGGGCATATGGCGTGTACGGGGGTGTTGGTTGGCACAGCCTCCAATGCCGAAGTAAAAGTGGCCGGCCTATTTGGACGCGATATTAGTTATGTGCCTACAGAAGTTGATTTTGCAAGCCTGATGGATGGGCTGGAAAAGGCGGCAGAAATATACTTAACAGGTGGTGCAGAGCGAGTTATGCCTAATACATTTAATTATTACGAATACAAAACAGTAAAGGAACTGAAAGACAATTTTCGTAAAAACGTAAAAGCTTCGCCGGATATTTCAACTGGTACGGGGCATCCGCAGGGTGGAAACGTAATGAGCAATGACCCGGCAACGGGTGTAGTAGATGCAAATTTTAAAGTATATGGGTATGATAACCTGTTTGTTTGCGATGCAAGCGTGTTTCCAACCAGCCTGGGGGTTAATCCGCAGGTTACGGTTATGGCTTTAGCACACTATGCAGCGCCTTTTATTGCCGGCAATTAGTAAATAAAGAACCTGGAATTTCTCTGTTAGTTGTTAAATCTCGATATTATGAAAACAATCACTTACAGCTATAAGCCAAGTATTCTCATCATCATAACAATCATGATGATGACCTTTAATGCCGGGGCTAAAGTATTAACGAATAATCCCGATACTTTAGCTGCCGATAAACCTGGCGTGGATAATTCTGAGGATAAAACATACAAGCCATTTAAATCTGAGGTTTTAAAAATCATAACCGCCCTTGATTCAAAAAAATCAAAATCAGATAACGGCCTGATACAGGCCGATCAAATAATCCGGATAACTATTAGCCATCCCAAAGATTTTTTGTTGCAGCGGCCCAATGATAACAGCAAATTGATTTTATATGCCGATGGTATTCCATTAAAGGGGATGCAGTCATCATACTTTTCTGAATTATCTGTCCAGGATGTTAATGATGCTACCAAAATATGGCCCGACTCCCTGGAAATTCCATTTCTTTTTAAAAAGGACAGCACTAACAAGGAGGCCTGGAACAGCCTGTTTCGTATGGCGAGCTGGAATCAAAACCGCATTAGTTTTAAATTGTCAGCGGGCTGGTCGGGCATGTTTCCTTTAAATTATGCAAAGGGCCTAAAGCCAAATACCAAACTCACCTTATTCTTCTACGAGCCCAAAGTTTTTTACATTTTACTTTTTCTCTATRTGTGCTTTATATGCGTTTTTATTGTGGTTTGTCATAAAACGGGGTTGATTAGAGACCCGGACGAGATTAATCATACACACGGGCCATACAGCCTGGCGCAAACACAACTGGCCTTCTGGACGGTAATCGTCATTGGCGGATTTATTTACCTGATACTTTTAACCGGGCTGAGCGATTCACTTAACGATTCAATTCTGATGTTATTAGGAATCAGTGGCGGTACCACCGGTGTYGCCGGTTTTATTGATTATTATAAAAAACGGGCCGATAATCCGGCGCCTTCCACCGCAGCGCCAGGGCAGGCAGTTACACCAAAAGTACACCAGTCATTTTTAAAAGACATCCTTTCAGATGGCACAAATGTAAGCGTACAACGTACCCAGGTAGCACTTTGGAATGCAGTTCTTGGCATATATTTTATGTGGTATGTGGTCAACAACAAGTCTATGCCAGTGTTTGATAATACCCTTTTAATATTGGCAGGGGTCAGTTCAGTTTTATATTTAACATCTAAAGGGCCCGAGAATACAGTTAAGGCTAAAGATCTCCCATTCACACCACCACCTCCTGCTGCTGCAGACCCCGCAAATGGAGAAGGTTCAAATGATAATTCGGCTAATAATACTGCGTCGCCTTAAAAAACGGCATTGCAATCTTGCGGTTAAGAGATTGCTTATGCCCCTTATACCTGGGTTAACGGCCATACAAATAATAGTTTTTAAAAAATGTAAGTATAAAATTTTGATCCATGGACAATAAATTAAAAATCATATTGATAGTTGTGTTATCGCTCGCTGCAATCAATTCCGTCGTCGCCTTTTTTCAAAAAAGCCAATTGAAGCAAATTCAGAAAAACATTGAGCTTTCACAGATTAACATTAATACGGCGCTCAAAGATATCCAGGCATCCCAGGAAAAAATTGAGGCTATGCAAAAGGATATCAGTGATTATAAAAGCTATCTCAGTAATACACAAACAACGGTAGAAATATTAAACACAAAAAAAGACCTTGAAGAAGCAAAAGCCAGGGGCGTAATATCTTCCGGGCTTGTAAATATCCGCCACCGGCTTGATTCTTTAAAGGCGGAAAGAGAAAAATTAATTTCGCAATCAACAATAGAAAACTAAAATTACGGATATGAAGCGCGCTACACTAAAACCGGCTTTGCTTATTGCCATGTGTTTATTTTTTTCGGCCCTGCAAGGTATCGCCCAGGGACTTAAAAAATTTACCGATAACTCACATAAAAAGGTATATAGATATGTAAAAGGCGATACGCTAATGATTGACTGCGATACCGTTATTGTACTTAATAAGTTAACTTTCAATATTTATGATCAATACTACAGGCGTGGTCAAAATAGCGTTAATGAACTTAAATCGATATCTGATGGCTACGAGGGTATTATCAAAAAACAGGATAGCTTACTGGCAGCAAAAGAGAGCTATTACCAGGTACTAAATACTAAAATGGATTCCCTGGTTACCCGTTCAAAGAATTTTGCAGATAAGTCAAGCAGTGACCTGACCCAGCTAAATACACAATTAACAGATGCCAGTACAAAGCTAACTGATACCCAGCGTTTGCTTACCGATGCGCAGAAAATGCTTGCTGATGAGAATAAAAGGCAGAACAGAAAAGCCTTGAAATTTGGAATAGGAGGTGCGGTAATAGGAGCAGTGGTTGCCTTCYTGATAGCCCATTAGTAAACTTTCTATTGTTTGCATTTCAACGCTTGGCAAACGTGGCACCCATAGCCTGAAAATTGCCTTATGCTTAAAATGATATAAGAGACTTGTTAAACTATTGTTGAGGCCGCGTATCAGCCTGCCTGGTTTCAAGGTTTGATGGCTTTGGCGGTTTTTCAACATGAACTAATTTTTTACGCATCCAGTTTGTAAGCCGGTGATGTAATGGTACAAGTATCGACGCGAGAATAACCAGGATAACCAATTCCAGTACGGGCAGATGATTACTAACACGCTGTACAAACGGGTGTATAAAAAGAGTAATAAATTCAAAAACAAGCAACAGCGAAACTACACCCATAAATTCTATCACTTTGCGATGGGTTCGGCCTTTACTAAGCACCAACAATATCAAAAAGAAAAAAGGAATAAATATCGCTATCCCTATAAGCTGCAGGTTAACAATCCTTTCTTCCGATTCACGTCTCTTTTCTTCGGCTATTTCCTGTTGCCTTGCAGCCTCATTAAAGCTAATGGTTTGTATTTGTTTAATTTTCTCCACATTAAACATGGTATCTTTTGCAGCCATTGCTGTTTTTAGGTACAATAGCTCAAGATGCTCATTTGAGTGTTGATATATTTGTGTGAGTAAATTGCTCGCGTTATAAATACCTACAGGATATTTGGCTTTCCTGGCTGCGTCAAGGGCTTTTTTTGCGTAAAACGCACCGGAGTCTGCTTTATTAGCATCTTTATAAAGCAAAGCTATACTGTTATAAGTATCTGCAAGGCTGCTCTGGTCGTTGTTCCGGAGCGCATAAGTTACGCTTAATCTGTAGTAATCAAGAGCGAGCGCCTGGTGTTTCATTTTATAATTGATATCCCCTAAAATCGACAGCGTGTTGGGCAGCATTCCATCTTCGCCTATTGTCTGCTGTAACTCATAGGCGCGCATTTCAAAAGCAAGGGCTAATTCTACTTTGTTGAGTTTAATATAACAATTGCCAATATTGGATAATACAATGCTCAGGAATTTTTTATTATGAAGCGATTCGGCAATTGCTTTTGCCTTAAAGTGATAGAATAGTGCTTTTACATTATCATTGTGATCTGAATAAACAATACCGATATTATTCAAACAGGCCAACTGACCAGGGAGATCATTGCTTTCTTCTCTTATTTTTAACGAACCAAGCAAAAATTTCAGGGCCCGGTCATATTTGCCATTTTTCCATAACACAACACCCAACCTGTTTAGGCTGCTTGCTTCCCCGGTTTTATATTTCGTATTTCTTGCAATTGTAAGGGCTTGCTCCGCATAAATTAAGGCGCTATCGGGGTTAAACGACTGCACCTGCATACTTTTCTTAACCAATAATGCAATTCGGGCTGTATCGTCGGTTTGGGTTTCAAAAAAAAGCTTTGACGAAGCTTTTCCTTTATATTGCGCATTAACGATTTCACTACCTACCAGCAGACAAATAAAAACCAATTTTTTATAGGATTGTATTCGCATAAAACAATTAGCAAGATAAAAATTGGTCAAAAATGCCTCATCCCATATCTTATTAGAATTTGAAGTTGATTATCATTTCTATAAGATCTGAGTCAGCGGGTACCTGTATTCGTATCCCTTTTGCGGGCACCAGGTAAACCTTTAATGTGTTACGCAACCAGACTAACCTTAGCCAATAGGGGTGTTTTTATCACGCAAGCTTCTATTAGCCGCCAGGGCCTGCCCAATTACATTCTGGTCATCTGTAAAATCAATTGGCGTGCCTTTATCAAGAGCATCGCCGATAGCATTCATATCTGGAGAATTATCTTCAGATTCAGCACCCCCGGTTGGTTCTTCCGGTGTGTTTTTTTCGATTATATCCATGATCAAATATTTAATTAATTACCTTATTTTAAAGCAGTTAGTTATGCGACCATACCCTATTTGTTTAAATTTAGCACTATGAAAAYGGATAACCAAATTTTTACAATTATATATTGCTGATAGTAACCTATAGTTATAAAAGCCCGCTCTTTTGCTTATAAAGAAAGCAAATTGATTTGCATCAATTTGCTGTTTCCAGCAAAAAGGGTGAACATTTTCAACGTAATAGCTTTATCGTTATAGTAGGTTAGCGCTTTCTGAAAATGCTGAAAAAAGTGGGTCTGGTAACCTATTTTCGCCTATTGCTAAATATGCATGCCCTTCAAACCCACTATATTTAGTCACGGGAAACCATTTATTAACCTGCAGTTTATTTTAGAGTACGTTATTTGCAACACACACTATTTTTATATGAATAAACTTTTTTTAATCCCGTTGATGTGCCTTTTCGGTTTCGGTAGTTATGCACAAGTTGTGACTGTCCCTGATAATATAAGTACTAATACAGATTACGTAAAAACCAAAAATTATTATCTGCTTACTTTATTTGAACAGGATAAAGAGGTAAGTACCATGCTTAAGCATGATGCAGCGCTTACAAAAATTACCCAACAAAAGCTAAAGGACCTAAACACTTCACTTGCCGATTGTAAGGACGCCGCATGCCTTATTGCCCGGGTAAAATTATCGGGCGATGAGATTGCTGTAGTTAGTACCCAACTTGCCTTACTTCATAAACCCGGTAACGCCCTGGATCGTTTGATTAAAACCCGGTTAATATCATCTGGTGCCTACAGCCTGTATAAAAACCTAACACCGGCCCAGCTACTGGTAAAAGCCTGGGAGCAGGATGCAGCGGCTATAAATTATACCATAGGCATATATGCCGAGGGCAATAAACCCAATTATCCGTTAATAGATTCTATAAGCTACAACGTTCATGCAAAACAATATTATATTTTAATGTATGATTTTAATGCCGCTTCGATAGGGGATGTTAAAAACACGACGTTGTTTTTTGAGCCATCGCTACGGGCGGCATTGCTGTATCTGCAAATTAATGAACGACAGGACCCTGCCCATTATGAGCCAATGGAATTAACCGTTAATAAAGCAGCGGTTAATAAAATAAAGACCATTAAGTGGGCAAATTTCCCATACTCAAACATACTTGTGCCTGGCGCAGGTCCGGATAACGCTGCTTCGCCATTGAGCGGCGAGGGAATGCTGCGCTGCAGGCTTGCAGAACAGGAATACAGGCTTGGTAAAGCCCCCCTCATCATTGTTTCGGGCGGTAATGTGCATCCTTATAAAACCAAATACAATGAGGCCGCCGAAATGAAAGTATATCTCATGAAAGTACTGCATGTACCCGAAAGTGTTATCATCATTGAGCCGTACGCAAGGCACACAACCACCAATATGCGTAACAGTGCAAGGCTCATATACAAATATGGTATCCCGGCTAATAAACCCGGCATTGTTGTTACTGATAAATCGCAAACCGATTTTATAATGCATATGGCCGACAGATGCGAAAAGGAGCTGAAATATGTGCCCTACAAATTAGCTAAACGCAACTCAGAAACCGAAGTAGAGTACTACCCGGTTGAAGAAGCTAAGCAAATAGATCCGGATGAACCCCTTGATCCACGCTAAAATTAACATCGATGCAAAAAATAACATTAACAATATTAGCTGCGGCCTTAGGTCTTGGCTCTTTGGTAACCTCACATGTTGATCAGCAGCTTAATCATGCAATAACTGTTGATTCTTTAGGAGCCTGCCAGGGGATTTCCTATCAAAAAGGACGTATTTTTTTGTATGGCGACCGCGAGGTGGGTATGATCCGTGAATTTAAACAGGAAAATGATAGCCTGATATATCAGCACAAAGAAATTAAGCTAACAATGAATGGCAAAGATGTGATTAATCACCCTACCGGGATTGCCTATAACGTAACCGGACCAACCTTTATCGGTAACTCCATTCGCCTTAATGCCGAAGGTACAAAATGGAAAGCGGTAATATATTGTGTGGACTGGAAAGGGTTGCTAAAAACGGGCACACTTGATGGTAACCTGCTAAATACCATTGATGATGACGCCTGCATACAGGGCACTCGTCCCGAGTATGTTAAATATAATAATAAATGGTATGTGGCCACTGCAGATTATGGCGACCGTGGTAATGAAGTAAGATTATACGATCCCGAAAAATTAGCGAAAACTTCAAACTCAAAAGAGCAGGGAGTACTTTACAAAAAATTTACATGTACCCCATGGGTACAAAATCTGCATTGGGTAGCTAAAAATGGCATGTTGGTGCTAATTCAAAACAAAGCGGAAGGGCGGCAATGGCGCTTTACGTATATCGATCTTAAAAAATCTGTCGAAACCGGTAAACAAGTAGTGATCAGCCAGGTGGACCACATAGATAGGGCCGATGAGCTGGAGGGCTTCTCTTTTATTGGCGGTAGTGAAAATGGAATTGCGGTAACGTCGTCCCGCAAAAACAACGTAAATTTTACCAAAACTACATGGTAGCAGTTTCGCAAAGCTATTAAAAAATTGAAATGCCGGGTATTTCGCCCGGCATTTTTTATTAATATAAACTTAACTTTTAAGTATCCCCCGCTTAAGATAGTTGGCTTAATTTTGTTGCCAACATTGTAATATTAATAACCCCTGATTAATATTATTTTATCATAAGGCAATATCTATTATGATAATATTAAATCTATACTATATTTAATTTAAGCGCCTATGTAACATTAATTCAAACTTAACCCCGGCTGGTAGTAAACTAAGAACTGGTGAATGCGCTAACATTCACACAGTCTCCTGAATAATTGTCAAATAACTAAAAAGCGGTCGAAAGCTTTAGTGTCGTTTTCTAAAAATCAACTTTAAAAAATATGAATAAAAAGATTACCCGTGATCTTTTTGAAAGGTTTTTGCTAAAACCTTTTATCTGCCTCACGATCATGGCGCTGGCGTTTAACGCAAAAGCGGCAATTCCCAACAAAACCGGGCGTAACCTGGCAATCCAGGTATCCGGTACAGTAACCGACGAAACAAACCAGCCTTTGCCTGGCGTATCTGTAAGGATAAAAAACACAGATAAAGGTGCGGCAACCGATTCCAGGGGTAAATACAGCATAACTGCTGATGAAGGATCAATATTGGTGTTTAACTTTATTGGTTATACACCACAGGAAGTTACGGTTGGCAGTTCGGCTACCATCAACGTAAAGTTAATGCCCAAAGCAAACATGCTTAACGAAGTGGTTGCCATCGGCTACCAAACCATCCGCAAAAGCGATGTTACCGGTTCAATCTCCAGTGTTAAAGCAAGCGACCTTAATTTATCTGCGCCATCAC
>NZ_JBFUKF010000044.1:0-22529 GCF_056400985.1 Mucilaginibacter sp. P4_G9
CCATTTAACAGATCAATGGTTTATTGCTCAAAAAAATAAACCCGCGGCAATGTTATCCGCATAAAGCTTACCGGCAGCAGTAAGATAGATGGTGCTCTCTTTTTGGGTGATCCATTCTTTGTCAAAGAAATTCCCAGCCGAAATCAGCAATTGGTCCGAAGAGCCTTTTGCAATGGCATTAAGCCTGTCCAGATCCAGTCCCCACATGGTACGGATGGAGGTCATGATGTACTCGTTCAGGCGGTTTTCTTCGGTAAGGGTTTCTGTTTCGGCGGGTATTTTACCCGTGATGATGGCCTGTATGTATTTGGCATTGTTGGCAATATTCCACTGCCTTACCTCGCCGTTGTAGGAGTGTGCCGATGGACCTATCCCCAGGTATTTTACGCCTTGCCAATAATTGGCGTTATGCTTTGAATGTTGGCCTGGTAAGGCAAAGTTCGAGATCTCGTAATGTTCAAAACCGTGATCAGCCATGGCTTGCATCAGCACCATGAACTGGGCGGCGCTTTGCTGATCGTTCATGGGCGGTTGTTTTTTTTTGCTGATGAATGATGCCAGAGCGGTTTGCGGTTCCACCGTCATGGAATACGCCGATATATGGGGGATAGCAAGCTCAAATATTTTATCGAGATTTTGTTTCCACTTGGCATCGGTAAGTAAAGGGTAGCCGTATATCAAGTCGGCTGTGATGTTTTCAAAGCCGGCATCCTGTACTCGTTTTACTGCCGATTCGGATTCGCGGGCACGGTGGGCGCGGTTCATCCATACCAAATCCTCATCAAAAAACGATTGGATGCCAATGCTAAAGCGGTTTATATTGGTTTGTTTAAATGCCTTTACTTTGGCTACGTCAAGGTCATCGGGGTTAGCCTCCAGCGTAATTTCGGCATTTGAGGCTACGGTATGCAGTTCTGTTATCGTATTAATAAGCAGGTGAATTTCGTCGGCTGCCAGCACTGATGGTGTGCCACCTCCAAAGTAAATAGTTTCTATTGTTTCGCCATTCAGGTAACTCTTTTGAAGTTTAATTTCGCTTACCAATGCCTGCACCAACTCGTCCTTATATTGCGGCGACGTGCTGAAATGAAAATCGCAATAATGACATGCCTGTTTGCAAAAAGGGATATGAATGTAAATGCCGGCCATGCTTTTAAGGGTTTGTAAACAAGAATAAAGTAAAGGAAGATAAAGTAATTATATTGGTCATTTTCAGTATTTTATATTAATTTTTTCTCTTTTATTTATTTGCGGTTGACCTTATTTTATGTTATTTTTGTTACTCACATGTTACTTTTCATATATGACGAGTAACACAAGTAACAAATAAATTATGGTAACGATCAGATATAAAAAGCTTAGCAGTGGTAAATTTAGTGCATATCTCGATATTTACTCTAATACCGTAGAGGGCAAAGGTAAGCGCAATTATGAATTTCTAAAGATTTATGTCGGTAAGGACTATTCCGTTCCGGGAACCCGGATTACAGAGTCAGATAAAGATAATCTTAAAATTATAAACGCCCTCCGCAATAAAAGAGAGAATGAATTGAATTTTTCGGACAATGGTTACAAGCAGCCTGCCAAAATAAATTATAACCTATTAGATTATTTTGATCAATGTTTGGCCAAAAAATTTAATTATAAATTGGAGTGTCTTATTATACACCTGAAAAGGTATTTCCCTAAAAGAGATGTTCTGATACAGGACGTGGATGACGAATTGTTAGATRACTTTCAAAGTTACCTGCTTAACCAGATCAGTAGAAATACGACTAATGCTTATTTGTCGGTTTTTCGGCAACATTTCAACAAGCTTGTAGTTAAAGGCATAATCACCGCTTCGCCCTTTACTTCGTTTAAGATCATAGAAGAAGGCGATACCGAACGGACTACCCTCACCATCGAAGAGGTTAGGACGTTAGCTAATTTTATTCCGAAAAGAGGGAATAGTCAAATCCGGCAGGCTTTTTTATTTTCATGTTTCACCGGACTGCGGTTTTCTGACGTAAAAAAATTAGTTTATAGTGAAATTGAAAATAACCAGATTACCTTTCGGCCTGCTAAAACAACAAAAAAAATTGTCCGGGTGCCACTGACTGATGATGCCAAATCGATCTTAGAAAATTTACCAAAGCATCATATTAATAAGAAAGTCTTTTGGGATTTGCCATCGAGCCAGGTAGTTAATGTTTACCTGAAGTTTTGGGCACTGGAAGCAGGGCTAAAGAAAAATCTGCACTTTCATGCTGCGAGGCATACGTTCGCTACTATTGGACTAACGTTTGGCATGGATATTTTCACAGTCAAGGAAATACTTGGACACAGCAAAATTGAAATGACACAGGTATATGCTAAAATTGTTGACCAGAAGAAAAAATTTGAAATGCTAAAATTTCCGCCATTAATCCAGGCAGATAACATTATAAACTATCTGCTTTCAATAGGTTATCAAAAGAGACAACATCCCAATTTCCCTGATGCTTTTAAGTTTGTAAAGCCTGTTTCTGACCAATTAATAGCGGTAGTCGAAATGTTCGATGATGGAAGTTTACAGTTAGTCGGTCTGCCTGGTGATGTTGAGCATGATGGACTTACATACTGGAATGAACGTGATTCCGTTTTTGATACTGATGTAATTAACCCAACTTTGGATGAATTTAAGATTATAGAAAACACGTTTACTAAAAATAGATAGTTGAATTGTAGTTTAGTTCAATACCCGAAATCACACAAGATTGTGCTAAAATTGTATATGGGAAAATGAAATAAGGTTTCAGAATTTGTTAGATGAAAAAGGTATTCATAGAAATTATTGCCGTCATTATATTTTGCTTACTCTACAGTTTAGTGCCTCAGTTTCGCCTGGCAATTATAATCTGTGGTATTGTATTGGGACTATGGATCGTGCCGGTACAACTCATCTTATCCATTAGTTACAAAAATTGGCGGGAGGAAATTGGCGACTATTATAGCCACCTTAATTTTGAAGATCGCCTGGCGCAGATAAGAAATAATTTTAAAGGAATGACGGACGCTGAATCCCAAAAGCTGCGTTTATTCTATATACATACCCTGATATTTCACTATGTTTTTTTAGTTGTTTATGCTTTGGCAATCATGGGCTGTATCATCTATTTGTTATATTATGGCAATACTAAATCCACTCCTATAGCGGTTTCAATCTCGATCTTAGCAGCCCTCATCGTTGCAATAGGCGGGTATTTTTTTGGCAGCGTTATGCTCTCGGTAAAACGGAAAAAGGTTCGTGACGAAATTTATTTTCTTTTGATTAACAAAGACTGGAGAAAGAAATTAAAAATCGCGGGTCAATCCGAATTTACCAGTTCATTTGATGAAATTAATGGAACTTCCTTTTACAGTTTCTGGTTGAAGGGAAAGACTTTAGAGGAACGGCAGGAAGCCTTTAAACAGTTCCTAATCAGCCTGAATGAAGGGAGTAAAAATGGTGAACTCTTTCAATTTGATGAGGGCAAAATTAAAATTATTGCAGCAGTCCAAGCCAATGCCGCTAATAAGTCCCTTGCGGGTTTTCTTCGGTTTTGTATTGAAGAATGCAGAGTGCTTTCCCCAAATATCCTGCATCATAAAAATCGCGAACTTCTACGTGATATTTTTGTCCTTAATCCCGAAAAGGATTTAGTGTTTCTGGAGGGCCAGCGCTATGTCACCACAGCGCCTGAATACACGGATGTGTATAGTCACGCTMTCAAAAAATAAGTTAAAACACAAACCCTGATAATACTTAAAGACTTAATCTAAACACGGTCATTCGATACCGACCAATCGTTCGTATAGGTTTATATTATGCTATTTATTTGCTTCTGAATCAATACGGAACGTAAATGAATATCAATGAAAACACCCGCGTAATAGATCTGAAAGTTTCCGATCTCATTACCATTCTAAAGGAGTCTACTCCAATCCCCATCGCACCAGTACATGCGTCCGAAGACGACGATGAAATCGGCGGTTACGAAGTTGCAGAAAGAGCTACGGGCTACGCCCGGCAAACTTGCTATCAATTAAAGTCGGAAGGTAAAATTCCTTACATCGCTATGCCTTCAGGTGGTGTTCGTTTTTCCAGGAAAGAAATCCTCAGCTGGCTCATGTCCCATAAAAAATTGACCAAGGAAGAGGTCGAGCAACGGGCAAACGATTTTGTATTCAAACGCAAACTTAGAAGAAAATGAGCAGGGTTGTACCCATTTATTGGCTGCCGGGCAGCATTAGTTTTTTTTATTTATTGAATCAATACAACTTAATGGAACGTATGAATTGTAAACAGGCAAAACAAATCTCAATCGTAGAATACCTGGCAAAATGCGGGATCAATCCCGTTTATGTGAGAGGCAACAATCATTGGTACCTATCCCCGCTGCGGGACGAAAATCACGCCTCTTTCAAAGTGGACAGCCATAAGAACCTATGGTTTGATCATGGCGTGGGCGAGGGCGGTAACTTCATCGACTTAGGCATCCGGCTGCACCATTGCTCGGTCGAAGAACTACTGGCGCGTCTGTCTGCGGACAATAACGCTCTTTCTTTTCACCCGCTTTCTGAGGTTCCGGGGGAACTTGTTACCACGAAACTTGTTCGCAACGCTCATAATACGGATGAACCACGAATCAACGTACTGGACGTTTCGCCATTGCAAAGTCTCGATCTGATCGCCTACATTAATAGCCGGGGTGTCGACCTCACAACCGTCCGCTGGTATTGCCGGGAGATCAAGTTCAGCATTAAAGATAAGACCTACACCGCTGTCGGATTTGAGAACCGATCCGGCGGCTATGAGCTGCGCAATCAATGGTTTAAAGGATCATCATCGCCAAAGGACATTACGGTAATCAGCACCCATGACAACGCGCAGGCAGTATGCCTGATCGAAGGGTTTATGGATTTTCTTTCCTTGCAGCGATTGCGCAAAATGCCCGATGTGCCCACCGACATCATTGTGTTAAATTCGGTTTCCCTCATCGGCAGAAGCATCGAATTGCTCGACAAATACCAGGACGTTTATCAATACCTGAACCACGATAAGGCCGGTTATTCCACTGCTGAAAAACTGAAAGCGGCGGGCATCCAAACAATTGATGCCAGCGGCTTTTACCAACAGTATAACGACATCAATGCTTTTTTGCTGGCAACAAAACAACAGGTTCCGAGGCAGGAAATTAAGTCACAAACACATGAAAGACCGGGACATGGTTTACACCGATGAAGACCCGCATATATACAGCTATAGGAATAGCTGTATATATCCGCTTTTTGCGGAGCCAGCTATGTTTCGGCCCTGCCGAAACTCGCTGGCCCCCCTTCATGCTATCGCATTTGGGGGGATTAGGAAAGATTTTATTAAGACAGATTTATGCTTTATCAGCCTGGATTTTAAAGTAAGTCAAATGAAGGAGACACAGAAAGTAAGAGTAGTAAACAAGGGTGGCCGCCCGAAGGCGCAAATAAAAAGAGATTGCCAGTTGACGGTGATGTGTAATATTATAGAGAAAAAGATGATACAGGCCAATGCCAGACGGGCCAGGACAAACGTATCAATTTATCTCCGTCAAGTAGGATTAAATGGCCGGATAACGGTGAAGACATTGCCGAAGGAAGTGTTGCAATTTACCGGCACCTTAAATCACATGGCGGCCAATTTAAATCAGATCGCCAGGAAGCGGAACAAGGGTGAAGATTTAAATACGCTCGACAGAGCATTGTTGAACCAGGAAGTCAGAGGCTTACAGAGTATCGTAAAAGAGGTTAAAAATTATTTGGCATGATCGGGAAAATCACTACCGGTAAAAGTTTTCGCGGCTGCATGAGCTACCTGCATGAAGGCCGGTTGCAGGAGAATGAGGAACTGCAAAAGCTGGAAATGGAAAAAAAGCAGGCCGAGGTTATTTATTATAACCAGTGCTTTGGCAACAAGAAAGAACTGATCCGGCAATTTGTAGAGGTAGCGCAATTGAACCCGAATGTCAGCAAGCCCGTGTTCCACGCCAGTATCAGTTTTGACCTGGCCGACAATGGTAAACTCAGCACCCAGGACAGGATCGATATTGCTCAAGAGTTGGCCAAAGAGTTTGATTTTGCAGATAGACAATACGTAGTGATTACCCATGCCGATACCGAACATGAACACCTGCATATTGTTGCCAACCGGATCGGGTTAGAGGGGCCGACCGCGAGCCACAGTAACAGTTATCGGCGCATGGCTGAATATTGCAGACGAATGGAACAGGCGTACAATTTAACCAAAGTACTAAGCCCTAACAAATTCCTGAAACCGGAACAGCGGGTGGCACAAAGCCAGCGGGTAGACCAACGCAAGCAACATTTAAAAGCACATTTGGCTAAGGCGGTTAAGCAATGCAAAAGCGTAAAGGAAGTCAAAAGCTTTATTGAGCAGAAAGGCTATCAGGTGGAACTTGGGCGAGGTATTGCTTTTACCGATCAGCAGCATGTCAGGTTCAAAGGCAGCCAGGTTGGTTACAGCCTGGCCGACATTGAAAAGAAAATCCGGCAGGAGCAGACACAGCGGCAAGTACAGCAAATGCAGGTAAAAAGTCAGGCACGCGATCAACGTCAGGCGCATGGGCAGGAACCACCCAAAAGTCTGGCCGATCAGTTACGGGAAGTGATTAGCGGGAATGAGCAAAAGGAGCAGAAAACCTATTTGAAGCAGGAGCCAGAAACGCATTATTTAAGGGCAGCGCTGGCAGCTGGCGGCGAATTGTTTGCTGGCCTGCTTCAAAATATACCGCAAGAAGAACCGGAAACGCCAAGCAAAAAGAAGAAAAAAAAATTAGGCCAGGATCAAAGCTACCACATAAGCAGGTAGGAAAATTAAATTGTTAAACCATTAATTAATGATAATATGAAGAATGAAGCAACAGCAATCGATGAAGTGACTATGACAGTTATGCTCAAAAATATTTTCGAGCATGAAGAAAAAATGCAGAAATACATGGAAACCCAGGCAGTAGCGATTAAGGAAAAAGACACCATGATCGAACGATTGCTCACCGAAAGCAAGAAGCAAAAAGAAGAATTTGCAACCAAGCTGGCCAATATTAAAGTGACTGCGCCAGCTCCTGATCTGTCCGTGGTAAAGGAAGCGATTACTGCCGGGCTTGCAGGCATCACTAAAAGCTTGGCTACAGACTTTGTTGCTATCAGAGAGACGATCAACAGAGGCCCTGCCCCGATCACACGGAAACTTCAGCTATTCACAGATGCCAAAACGCCTGAGCAATACAAAGCGGTGCTTTCATGGATCGTCTTTGGATTGATAGGCCTGGTAACATCTGTCGGCACCATTATGCTGATCTGGCACTATATGAATTTAACCCACGTCCGTTAATTCAATTCTGCCATGAACCCATTAAATATAGGGCAGCGGTTTTGGCGGCTGCCCTGCCAAACAACCAAAAAAATTAGTAAATTTGATTAACGATGGATAAGAGTATGGAAACACAAATTTTGACAGACGAAAGCGGTGAACCGACAAGAGTGGTGATGGATTACCAAACCTACGTTGAAATGTACCGGCAATTAAACCTGCCGTTACCCCCTGCTAAAATCGTACAGGCGCGCAATCCGCTCGACTGGTATACCAAGACAGAAAGCGCTAACTCTATATTAAACGGATTGGTAGCACTGGCCTCGCGGGAAAAAATGAAAGAATCTGAAAAGGCCAATCCTGATCAGCAGCGCATCGAGGAATTGCTGGCTTTACGCAAAGAGGCTATTGAGGCGGTAAACAACAATGATAATTTTTCCRGCCTGGAGCGGATGGATCAGGTCATTGAAAAATACGGTCCTATTTTATTAGCGGAGAAAAAAAAAATCCCGATTTAAGTTCAGCGTATGGAGTAGACCGAACCGAGTCCTTAAAGAACTTGTACACGCTCTCTGAACAACGGTTTGACAAAATTCAACAGATCATTATTGAAGATAACACGGCTATTGCTAAACCATCCGATAGCCCCGTGGTCATTATCTTAGGTGCCCAGCCTGGTGCGGGCAAAACAGAGTTAGAAAGAATCGCCAGGGCCGAATTGGGTGGTAATATTATTAATTGTAATGCAGACTTGTTCAGAGATTATCACCCTGACGCCCACGAGATCAAATCCCGCTTTGAATCCTACTATCCTTCACTTACTGCCAAATACGCCCAGGATTGGAATAATGGTTTGAGGGCTTACTGCGAAGACAACCGGCTTAACTATATACTGGAAACAACGTTTTCGTCCGGCCCAGAGATGAATAAGACCATCGATGAACTTCAACAAAAGGGCTACCGTGTAGAGATTAAGCTGCTGGCTATCCATCCCCGGCTGAGTTTGTTGGGCACCCACCTGCGCTTTGAGGACATGAAGTCCCAGGAGAAAGGTGGCAGAATGGTCGGCAAGGAAGTGCATGACCAAAAATATGAGATGGTTGCGCCCACCCTTTATACTGTACAATCTGCCGCATTGTACAACAAACTGCAAATGTATGGCCGTAGCGTTGAACCCGTTGAAGGTTCCTTTAAGTTAGGGGTTTATCTGATCGCTACCAATCCGCCTAATCCCTTGCAGTTGTTCCAGGATGAAATTGACCGGAAATGGTCGCCGGAGCTTTCAGCAAGTTTTAACCAGGGTGTTCAACATGCGGTTCATTTAATGCAGGCCAGGAACGCCGCTGAGCAGGAGATTAAAGGTTTCCTGAAAGACATGCAGAGTGAATATCCCACCCGAAAACAATTGCAGTTGCAAATGGAGCAACAAATAAAGGAGCAGGAATTTGCTGAGCACCTTAATAAGCGCATGGCGGGTGAATTGCCACATATTGACATCAATGGAACAGATTTTACCATAGACCTGCGGTTGGGCGAGTTACGTGAAACAAAAGCACCGGGAAACAGCATCCAATTGCACCAGATGCAGGCCGGGCGTGCAGGCGAAGCCTATCTCTTTTTCTATCATACGCAAAAACATACCGTTTACGATCCCCCGGCCAATATCAAATCACTGCCGAAAAATGTTGTCGTAGTCGAAATCCCCGTTGAAGCAAAGCTCGATCCGGTAGCTACGGCAGAAATACTTGAGGTTGATATTGAAGAATTTGTCAAAGCCCACCCTATTCAAAACGAGTTGACTGCTGTGGTTAAACAGCTTTTTCAATCTGCCTTACCAGAACTAATCCAGCAAAATTTGAGGAAGGAGGAACCAAAAAGGCAAGAACAAGATCAAAAAAAAGGCAGGAACTCCGACGAAGATTTAGACCAGGGACTTGACTGGACTCCTAAAATAGGCCGGTGAAATAAGATCACTATAACACGAAAGGGTTAATGGCTATTTCAATGAAAGCAAATCACAACGCGCGAAGCGCGTTGTGATTTGCTTTCATTCTTTGAAAAACTGATATTTTATTAACCTCAATGTCCGTAGTCCGGGTGTACGTAAATGATCTGATTATTGTAACAAAAGCGAACATTCATTCGATATAAATAATTTTTAACAATTTAAAAATAAAGCAGTTACAAAACTGGCATTGCAAATGTTGCCTTTTATCCAACTGCGCTTTTTCATCTCAATCTAACCGGTTATACTAATTTAAAATATAGAGCTATGTTTAAAAATTACCTGAAAACCACATGGAGAAATCTGATCGGCAATATCAGCTTTTCGGTGATCAATATCCTCGGCCTTGCGATAGGCATGGCCAGCGCCATCCTGATCTTACTCTGGATCCAGAATGAAATGAGCCATGACAGGTTTCACGAAAAAAAAGACCGGCTTTACGTCGTTAACAACAGGGATAAATTTAATGGTGAGGTCTGGGCCTGGAGTAACACGCCAAAGGCGCTCGGACCCGCGCTAAAGCAGGATTACCCCGATGTGGAAGATGCGGTGAGGGTGAACGACTACCAAACGTTCCTTTTTACGACGGGTGATAGACACCTGAATATTGATGGCGCAGCAGCGGACCCCGGCTTTTTGAAGATGTTTAGCTTTAAGCTGATCGCGGGCAATACGGATGCACTGAAAGGCAATAATTCCATCGTCGTTACGCAAAAAATGGCGATCAAGTTGTTTGGAAACGATGACGTGATGGGCAAAACGCTCAAAATTGACAGTGCTGACAATTTTACCATAACCGGCGTACTGAAAGATTTGCCAAATAATACGGCGTTCCATTTCGAATATATCATACCCTGGTCATACTTAAAAAAGATCAACCAGGACGATAACAGGTGGGACAACAATACGACAAAAACTTTTATCCTGTTAAAGCCCGGCGTAGCGCAAGCAGCTTTTGATGCCAAGATCAAAAATATTACTATAGAACATACTAAAAACGGCGACAAAGCTACTACGCAGGTTTTTACSCAGTTGTTTAGCGATGCCTGGCTCTACTCCGATGCCAAAAATGGTGTTTATGTAGGTGGGCGTATAGAAAGAGTGAAGCTTTTTGGACTGATCGCTATTTTTATCCTGCTGATCGCCTGCATCAATTTTATGAACCTGAGTACTGCCCGAAGTGAAAAACGTGCCAGGGAAGTTGGGATCCGTAAAGTAGCAGGAGCAACAAAAGAGATGCTGGTCGTTCAGTTCATCAGCGAAAGCGTTATGCTATCTTTTTTAGCGGGACTATTGGCCATAATTATAGTTGAATTGAGTTTGCCTGGTTTTAATCAGTTGGTGGGCAAAGAACTTTATATTGATTTCCACAACCCTGGGTATTGGTTATTTTCGATCCTATTTATCCTGTTTACAGGTCTGCTTGCTGGTAGTTACCCGGCATTTTACCTGTCTTCTTACCAGCCAGTAAAAGTCTTAAAAGGGGCTTTTAAAGCAGTAGATTCGGTAGTAACACCCCGTAAAATACTGGTTGTGCTGCAGTTTACCTTTGCCATCGCGCTTATTATCTGTACGATCATTGTACAACACCAGATAAAATTTGCCCAGGCACGTGAAACGGGTTATTCCCGCAATAATTTGATCTATGTCAATATGCAGGGCGATGTGGCCAGGAATTATGACCTGATCAAACTGGACCTGCTCAATAAATCTGCGGCAACCGCCGTTACCAAGTCTATGAGTCCTATTACGCAAAGCTACAGTGATAGCTGGGGGTTTTCATGGCCGGGAAGTACAGAGACAGACAAAAAGATTGACTTTGTACTGATGGCATCTGAAGCAGATTTTGTGAAGACCATGGGGGTAAAATTAACCCAGGGAAGAGATATCGATATCAAAAAATACCCGTCTGATTCTACCGCCTTGCTGTTAAATGAAACAGCAGTAAAAGTGATGCGGCTAAAGAGCCCGATCGGCGCATTGGTGCAAAATAATGGCGTCGACTGGCATGTAGTGGGCGTGGTTAAAGATTTTATCTACGAATCGCCCTATAAAAAAATACAGCAATTGGCAGTATACGGCCCCAAAGCATGGTTCAATATCGTACATATTAAGCTAAACCCCGCAAACACCATCGCAAAAAACATGGAGATGGTGGCACAGATCTTTAAACAATATAATCCCCGCTATCCTTTTGAATATAAATTTGTGGATGAGCAATATGCTGCAAAGTTTGAAGACGAAAACCGTGTAGGGACACTGGCGGCATTGTTTGCGGGATTGACCGTATTTATATCCTGCCTTGGATTATTTGGCCTGGCTACYTATGTGGCCGAGAACAGAATTAAGGAGATCGGTGTGCGAAAAGTCTTGGGAGCCTCGGTTACCAGTATTACCACTTTACTGTCCGTCGATTTTTTAAAGCTGGTCATTATCTCTTTTATTATCGCCTCGCCAATCGCGTGGTTCTCGATGAATAAATGGCTGCAGGGGTATAATTATCGCATCCATATCGAATGGTGGGTTTTTGCCCTTGCCGGAGGTCTTTCTATATTTATTGCAATTGGCACGATCAGCTTCCAGGCCTTAAAAGCGGCCCTGGCTAACCCGGTTAAGAGCTTAAGAAGTTGAGTCCGTATATTTTTCATATCACCCCATACGGCCTGGCCTTCCTGGGAACGATATTTACCGGGCTGACTTTTGCAGGGCAGTTATGGTTCGCTAAAAGAATTAACCGGAGTGCAAACCGTTTTCTTGCCTTAGCCATTTTAATCATTGTTTTCCGGATGGTTTGGTTATTGGGCATCGATATGGAGCTTGATGCATATTTCCCCCGCTGGCACTGGCTGCCGCTGCAATTTTCACTGGCGCTTGGTCCCCTGATCTTTTTTTATGTGCTTAAAATAACCCAGCCTGATCATAAATTCCGTCTTAAGGATCTACTGCATTTCAGTCCGTTATTACTTGGACTGGGTATGCAGGATAGCACTATTTATCATACGCTGACCTTTATTTCGGTAGGTATCTACCTGTATCGGTCCCATAGACTGATCGAAAGCTTTTACAGGCGGCTGAAATTTAACGGGGGTGACCGGCAGAGGAACGAATTGCGGTGGCTGCATAGCTCGCTGGCCGGTTTCAGCCTGTTGTGGATACCTTATGCAGCATTGGATTATTTTTATTACAACAACCAGTTGGGCGTCCAGGCTTGTCATTTTTTGTATCTGCTATTGGCGGCAATCGTCATCCGCATTGCAGCCATTACCTTTTTAAGGCCGGAGGTATCTGTTTCGCCAAATTCGCCTTCGCTTTTAAAGCTGCCGCTTCCCGCGGAACTGAAGCAAAAAGGTACCTGGCTGAAGAAAATTGTCAAAGAAAACCGGTATTACGAGGACCCGGCATTAAGTTTAAGTTCACTGGGTAAAAGGCTTGGCTTAAGTCCCCATGAATTATCCCGGATAATCAATACAACGCTCAAAAAAAGCTTCAACGATTTTATTAATGGATACCGGGTTGCGGAAGTGATCAGGAAAATGCAGGACGCGGCTTATGACCGGATAACCCTGCAGGGCATGGCGTATGATTCGGGCTTCAACTCGAAAAGCGCCTTTCACCGGATATTTAAGGAAATGACGGGTAAAAGCCCGGCAGAGTATAAAGCCGGTCTGCAAAAAGAACTCCCACCTTATAATGTAGGACAACATCCCGGATTTGCGGCAGTAATTTTGAACCRGAAATTAACCCACAGTTATATGCTTAGGAATTATATAAAAATCGCCTGGCGCAACCTCACCAGGAACAAGGCTTCTTCTTTCATCAACGTCGGGGGGCTTGCTGTAGGCATGGCTGTGGCGATGCTGATCGGTTTATGGATATGGGATGAGCTGTCGTTTAATAAATACCATCAAAATTACGACCGCATTGTCCAGGTGATGCAAAAGCAAAAATTTCTCGGAAATGTAAAAGTTTGGGAGCATATGCCTTACCGGCTGGTTAATGAGCTCAAAACAAATTACCGGGGCAGTTTTAAGCACATCGTGACTGCTACTGCAACAAGTAATTACTATCTGTCGCATGGCGAGACTAAAATAGCACAAACAGGGCAATATATTGATGCATCAGCGCCCGAAATGCTGACATTGAAAATGCTTCGCGGTTCATGGGCCGCACTCAACGATCCGCATTCGGTTTTGCTTTCGGCATCGGTCGCAAAAAGGCTTTTTGGTAATGCCGATCCTTTGGATAAAACGGTGAAAGTGAGTGATACCTGGGATGTAAACAACAGCACAAATTTAAAAGTGGCAGGGATCTATGAAGATCTGCCTCAAAACACTCAATTTCATGAAACACAGTTTTTTATGCCCTGGGATTTGTATGCTGCGGGCAATAAGCAGCTAAATGCCATGACATGGGATGATCACCGTTTTTTGATCTATGCTGAAATTCAACCCAATACTGACTTTGATAAAGTGGCTGCCAGCATTAAAGGTGCCGAGCTTAAAGTGATAAAGCACCTGGATAATATGAAGCCGGAAGTGGCTTCAAACCCGGAGATATTGCTTAATCCAATGAAAAATTGGCACCTGTATTCAAACTTTAAAGACGGCGTTGCCGATAGGGGGCCGATTCAATTCGTTTGGCTGGTAGGCATTATTGGCAGCTTTGTATTGTTGCTGGCCTGCATCAATTTCATGAACTTAAGTACTGCCCGTTCAGAGAAAAGAGCAATAGAAGTAGGTATCCGTAAAGCAATCGGTTCGGCACGCAGGCAATTGATCAGCCAATTTTTTAGTGAGTCATTGTTAGTAGCACTTTTTGCATTTATGATAGCCTTTTTGCTGGCAATCCTTTCAATTCCATTTTTAAACGACCTGGCTGCAAAGCAAATAACCATACCCTTTGCCAATTTATGGTTTTGGCTCGCCTGCCTTAGTTTTATTTTATTTACAGGGTTGCTGGCAGGAATTTACCCTGCTTTGTATCTGTCTTCTTTTCAGCCGGTAAAAGTGTTAAAAGGGGCGTTCCGGGCGGGCCGCATGGCGTCCGTTCCGCGGAAAGTATTGGTTGTGATGCAATTTACTGTTTCGATTGTATTGATCATCTGTACCATTGTTGTATACAACCAGTTGATCTTTGGTAAAAACCGCCCGGTAGGGTATTCACGGGATGGATTGATCCTGGTACCTGTGAAATCAATGGATTACACTGGAAAGTACGAAATCCTCAGAAACGAATTAAAAAACACCGGTGCAGTAACTGAAATGGCCGAGTCTGAAAGCCCGGTTACCGGGGTGTCCTCGCATAATGGCGGTTTCAACTGGAAAGGGAAAGATCAGGGTATAGAAGAAGATTTTGGAACATTAACAGTGACACCGGAGTATGGAAAAACTATTGGGTGGCAGTTTAAGGAAGGGCGTGATTTTTCGAGAGATTTCATTACAGATTCATCGGGCTTTGTAATCAATGAAGCTGCAGCAAGGTATATGGGTTTACAGCACCCTGCAGGTGAAACCATTCATTGGAAAAGTAAATGGCTAAATCTTGATAAGGATTACAAAATCATAGGTGTGATAAAAGATATGGTGATGAAATCACCGTTTGATCCTGTACAACCTACCATTTTTCGGCTCGGAGGTAATCCCAACTGGATCTTTATCAGGATCAACCCGATGGTAAGCGTCAGCAATGCCTTGCCCAAAATAGCCGGTGTTTTTAAAAAGATCATACCTTCCGTTCCATTTGAGTATAGTTTTGCGGATGAAGAATATGCTAAAAAGTTTGCTGCTGAAGAACATATTGGCAAACTAACAAGTTTCTTTTCATGCCTGGCCATCTTCATCAGCAGCCTTGGCTTATTTGGAATGGCTGCGTTTATGGCAGAGCAACGCACTAAAGAAATTGGGGTGCGAAAAGTATTAGGTGCAACAGTATTTACCCTGTGGCGGTTACTATCAAGAGATTTTGTGTTGCTGGTCATTATCTCGCTTCTCATTGCTGCCCCCGTGGCCTGGTATTTTATCTCAAAGTGGCTGCAGGGATACCAATACCGCACGCCAATTGCGTGGTGGGTATTTGTGTTGACGGGCATCGGCGCTTTGGTACTCACTTTAGCAACTGTAAGCTACCAAAGTATTAAGGTCGCATTGGCCAATCCCGTAAAAAGCCTGAGAAGCGAATGATTGTGGCGGTCTAACTGCGAAGGTATATGCGGGGTTCTGGCAATATTTATTTAAATCGATAATTCTTCTGCGAATTTTTGAAGCGTACGGACTCGAAAGGTCACCGCTTAACCCGTGGCGAACTCCGGGACTTGGTTTAAACCCAAAAAATAAATGAAAAAAGTAACAGGCGGTTTTTTAGCATTCATACTGGCATTTGCTGCATTGATAAGCTGTCATTGGMATTACCGCTCCACAGCATATTCGTATGTAAAACCCAAACAGCTTTCAGATGGACTGCCTGTAGATGGCATGTATAATAACGGGATGGACACCGGTAAAATTGTAGCGCTTACCAAACTGATACTGGCTGATAAATACGCAAATATCCACAGCCTGCTCATCTTCAGGCATGGCAAACTCATATACGAAAATTATTTTGCCGGTGAAGATGAAGTTGCAGGCAAAGGATATGCGGGTTATGTAAACCACACGATAAACGATCTGCACGATTGCAGAAGCGTTTCAAAAAGTTTCACCTCGGCGTGTATCGGTATCGCCCTAAAACAAGGCTTTATCAAAAGTATTGATGAGCCGATATTTTCCTACTTCAAAGCATATGCAAAATATTTCGATCCGGCTAAAAGAAAAATAACGATCCGGAACCTGCTAACCATGACCAGCGGGTTAGAATGGGATGAAAAGATTTCCTACCTCGATCCCAAAAATAGCGAAACACAAATGAATAGGAGCGATGACCCGATCTCGTTTATATTAAGCCGCAAGCTTATATCCGTTCCTGGCAGAACCTGGAATTATTGTGGAGGCAGCACACTGCTTTTAGAAGAGATCCTATGGAAAGCTACCGGCGAAAGACTGGATAAATATGCGGAGAAGAATTTGTTTGCCCCGTTGGGCATCAGGAAGTATACATGGGTCTCCATGCCTAAGAATAAGAATATGACTGCTGCCGCATGGGGCCTCCGGTTGAGGTCGAGGGACCTGGCCAAATTCGGGCTTCTGTATATGAACTATGGCAAATGGGGCAATACGCAGGTATTGGATACAGATTGGGTAAAACAATCCTTAAGTGCCCAGGTTTCCAGGCTATCGGAAAGCCCAAATATACCTCGTGGTTATGGTTTTCAATTTTGGGCTGACTCGTTTACACAAACGCGGTACAAAACTGATATTCCTTTTGCAAATGGCAATGGCGGGCAGGTCATCGTTTTTTGGAGGGACATGAATATATTGCTTGTATTTACCGGGGGAAATTATAATCGAAACGATAGAGCAAGGGATATCTATGCTACATTTACCAATTACATTGTTCCTTCGGTCAAAGAGATGCAGCCTTACCTTAAGTAAAATGGGAAGCGGATGATCGGTATAAATATCCAGGCACTATTACTCTTGGGTCATAGCTAAAAGCACTGGAGTGAGCTGTTTTAAGTACTTATAATTCACATGGCAGATCTCGGGCTCAACAACACATGGATTTCACAAACCCGTGTTACCCATTTGTTACTTATCCGATTTATTTCGTTTAATGTCAGGCTTTTATTCAATGCCGGCCATTGGGGCAAAAGTAAATAAATTTTAAAGGGGTGAGGGAAAATCCTTTCCGAAGCCTACGCCCTATAATGAGATACGATATCTCAAAACCATTCGTATACTTCTGCAAAATGTTATGTTGAATTTAGATCAGTAAAGAAATTATTCTTTGACAAGTTCACCATTTTTATAAGTTTGCTCAACACTTCCTGAGCCATCCTCTTTGTACATGATCCACTTGTCATCATACTTATCATTTTTAAAGGTCCCTTCTGCTCTTAATCGGCCGTCCGGCAACCAGTATTTATGGRCTCCTTCTCGTTTGCCTTTGGCAAAATTGCCTTCTCTTGCTTTCTTTCCATTGTCGTACCAATAAGTCCAAAAGCCATCTTCTTTTCCGTTTTTAATTTCCCCTAGGCTATACAACTGCCCATTGAGATAATAGATTTTTTTATAGCCGTCACTAATTGGCTTAAATGTCAAATGTTTTAGCCGTGTGCTGTCCAAACGATTGCCATTTTTAATAAAATCGATCTTGCTAATTAATGTATCATTAATGCTTACGTCATACTTTTCCAAATCCACGTTTTGTCCCCTAGCGAATAATGAAAAAAGTATCGGCAAAATTAAAATGGTTAGTCCTTTTGCGTTCATATAGTACAGTTTGTATGTTGCTTGTAATTACCGCTAACTAATATAATATTTCATTTTCTAAACAGAACCAGCGCCGGTCTTGGTTTGTTGTTGTTAGTCAGCACAATATACAATGATTATAAAAAACCTTAAATCTTTCTACTCAACTAAAACATGCCATGATATCCTTATTAGCAAAATAGGTTAATAGGCCCTATCTACGTGTTACCTATATGTTACTTTAAGATTATAAATAGCTGTTATTCAATATAATATTCTATTCCAGCCATGCGGCAAAGGTATATATAAGTATTTATCTGTATAAAGATTATTCAAATACGGCGACAAGGGCAGCGGAAAAGAAAGCAAATCTTTGGCGGGGTTTCTCAATATTGTATTGAAGATCGTAAAGTTCTTTCCAAAACTTACTCTCAAAAACTTCTTTCGCAAACCTGTATTTTACATCATCTACATTTTGTCCGTAGATTTTAGTCGGTATGAAAGAGTAAGATTATTGCCATAAGTGTTCTCATTAATTAACTTTTGTCAGTTTGTCAAAATAGCTCGGGTACTTATATAATCATGATCGTGCTAAATAGAGCCTGGGCAAAATCAATGCGGCTGAAAATTGCAATGATATTGCTCTAAAAAAATGCCGAAGCTCATTTTAGTTCAGAAAAAGTCATCTGACGCCCGATTAATATGACTGTTTTTCCCGACATAAGATCATTATAAAATATGACCGTCATCAGTTTTATAATGCACACAAACAGGCAGCTTTACATCACAAATTAAATGTGTAAAGTCATGAAAACAATAGTAATTGCCACCGATTTTTCAGATGGGTCGAAACAGTTGGCCCGATACGGATTTGAACTGGCCAAACAATTACGCAGAACAAAACCAATGGTCCCCCATATATTTATATGAACACAATCGCCGTACTGACCGATTTTTCAGAAAGATCCGTCCACGCTACCCGTTTTGCCATGCATATGGCCAAAAAGATGAGGGCAAAAGTATTATTGTTCTCCCTTAGCGCTGTTCCGGTAAACCTAAACCTACAGCTCGTGCCGGCCGGTGAGCCAGAGCATTTGTGGGATTCTGGTAACGCGTTGGCAGATTTTACCCTTCGCATGGAGATGGACCTGAAGAACGGATCATTTCCGGGCTCTTCTTTACCTGAAGTGGCATTTAACGATGAAGGCCCGGAAATGGTGGATATAATGACAGCCATCATGAAGAATAACCAGATCGCTATGATTGTTACTTTTCCTTTCGGTAACGATGACCTGGTGACGTATATGCTCGGTGATGCCTGTAACAGGATCATTGACTGGGCCACCGTTCCGGTGCTTGTTGTACCCGAAAGCGCAGCAATCAAAAACTTTGAAAAAATTGCCTTTGCTTCGCAGCTTCACAAAGAGGATATTAATTCCATCGCCGAATTGGGCGGCCTGATGGAGGGTTTCGCAGCGGAATTGATGGTTGCCCACCTGAACGAAAATCCCGCAGACACTTGTAGTGAGGAAGCCGAAAAACAACTTAACCGTGACTTGTATCAAAAACTGAACTTCGGAGGTGCTTATTTTCGTAGTATCCCCGATAAGAATACCCAGAAAGATTGGAATTGGTTGAAAGCCAATAAAAAAACGGATTTGCTTGCAGTTGTCCAGCAACCACGGGAGCAAATGGCAACGTTCTTTAAAAGAGGACAAAGTAGTCAGGCCTCTTACCATATCACTATTCCGGTGATCATACTCCCCTCAAGACCCTGAACACTTAAAAGAATTCAAAAGGAGGGGCCTTTGCCATGGGTGAAGGCCCTCTCCTTGTTTTTACCTTATATCTCTATTCTGCTTAATTTCGCTTCCGAACAGGTTAGCTCGCCAATCCAATCCTGAAAAAACTGGTTGGTGTGGTATGCAGATTCAACAAAAAGCGTTTTATAATAGCTAATACCATCCTGCAGTTGTAACTTGAATTTGACCAGTTGCTTCCTTTTTTTATCGTTCAGATCCTTCAATTGGGGTTGTAGATCATGTTGCAGGTAGTCAATATATAGATTCAGCTCTTTGATAAACATATGGGGCCGTTTGATCTTGTTCAACAGGTCTATGGTCCCGTAAATATGCCTGACCATTTCTTCCAGGGTATAAATCCGGGAAAAATACGCCAGGTTAGGACCGGGGCAGATTGCAACCGCTTTGTTTTCCCGGGGCTTGAGCATATCATATTTGATATAGGCAGATGCGCAAAGGCCTTCGCAAAGGCATACTTTTTCAACTATGGCCTGAAATTGATATTCATATTCTGGCTTCGGAAGGTCCATGGTTTGCAGTTGCTGCAGTTTAAGATGCTGGTATTCACGGGAAGCAGTGCAAATGGGCTGCTCGGTAAACTCCGTATCCGTGCACAAATATTTTTTCGTGCAGGGACTGCCTGGCCGGTTATTGTCGAGCCTTTTCAGGCGGAGTGATTCCGATGTGCTCTTTTTAAAGTTATTGAACTTAATGCCAAGAGGAGAGGCATCGCTCACAAAATAATCATCTTCCCCGGCATGTTCCAGTTGCTCCAGCGTTTCCTTATCCACGTTGGTGACCTCCGGGACCAGTAAAAAAGGACTACCCCAGCCGGTAGCGTCCATTTGGTAGTGATCCAGCAAAAATTCGTTTTCCGAGGCAGTGCCAATCCCGCCTTGAACACTCAGGCGTTGCAGGGGTATTTTAACGCAGGTGATTCCCTTTTCAGCCAGCGCGTTTTGGTAGCTCATAGAAAGCTCTTCCAGCATGTCCTTACGTTTCTGCTTAAATTCTTCAAGGATCGGTCCAAGCAGAAAGCCCTCTGTTGCAAAAGCGTGGCCACCGCAGTTAAGGCCGGATTCTACGCGTAATTCTGATATCCATATGCCTTTTTTAGCCAAAAATTTCGCCTGGATAAATGCAGAACGAAAATCACTCACCTTCAGGATGACTTTTTTGCACAGCTGACCGTTTGCGTCCGGATAGAAATCCGCGAATGTTTCCAGGTAACTATATAAGCGGGGGTTCATACCGGCAGACATGATCACCGAGGAATGCAGGCTGCTTTTGACAAACCCGCGAAGTGCCGCCAACGCATCCGTATTCAGGTCGCCGCTGGAATCGCCGTTTACCGTGTAATTCATTTTGTCTACTTTAGACATGATATTGACATCAATAGCACCCGGTTTCATTTCTTTTTTAAGTAATTCCTGAAAGTGTTTTTTTTGCCATTCATCCCTTACCTCCAGCATTAGGTCATAACCCTGCTTTAAACGTGTATTTTCTGGAAGCAGCTCAAAATAACGACACAGATCGTTCCCGGCTTCAAATTGCAAAGCTTTCAACTCTTCAAACTGCCGGTCAACCAGGCGATCAACCAGGTTCARGTAAGCAGTGATCCTTCTGGCCCGGGCGTCATCCTCCTTTTTTAAAATGGGGATAAAGGCCTCACCGGCAAGCTGCGTATGGTATTGGCGCATCCTTTCAATCAGTTCATCATCAACAATAGACATGGAGGAGGATATGCCATAACGGGCAACCTTTAAAGGAGTATCAATGGAATAGCCCAGTCCTAAAACGGGGATGTGAAACGTATGACTCATATTAATGGGATTAGCTTGATTTAATTAAATTTTGAATGTTGGGTTCTGTCAAAAAATCAGTTGTTTTGCCCGCAGCAGATCTTCCATTTCAAGGGCTTTAGGGAAAAGGATATTGTTTTCCAGATGGAGATGTAAATGCATGTCCTCCTCATAGGCCGCAAGCAGCTTGTAGAGGATCGCGCAGGTGTTAGAAGTATAGATAGGGGCTACATAGCCATTGGTTAATTGCCTCATCAGCCGGAAATCTTCTGCCACTTTTCCACTATCTGCCTGCATCAAATAAAGGAGCTCTGAAATATGTCCAAAGTCTGCTTCCTTTATTTTTGCACCGCTCTTGTAGGCTGTATTTAGCATAGTTAAATAAGGAAACAATATTGTTTCTTCTTCGGCTCCTTTTAGTTCGAGCGTTTTCCCTGTGTTAGCAAATAAATCTGCGACCTGCTTAATTTCGGGGTTACGTACCCGGTCAGATTCAGCAACTTTGTACGCCAGTTCGGTAATAAACCGGGTTTGTGTACTTACAAAGCGATGATGGAACTCGATGATATAGTTTGTCAGAAAAGCGATGTCCCAGCTTAGGTAGTTCGCTTCTTTTTCAGGCGCCACCGAATCTATTTCGGCCAATTGCAGCCATACCTCTTCATCGGACAATCCCTTTTCTTCGCAGGCTTGTTTGATGGTTTTATTTCCGCTGCAACTAAAATCTATATCCAGGCTTTTAAATACCTGGGCTTTTCTGTAATCCCTTGAAACGATCTTTCCTATCGTATCCCCATCGCTGCTTATTGCTTTTTTTATAATTTCTATTCGCCAGATTGCCGGTCCGTTTTCAGGCACCTTCCATTGAAAGGCATTACCGCGCTTGTTCAGCAGCAGATGAAAAAGTGGCCCGGGTTCATGATCATCAATAATGATCATGGCGTTTTCCGGCCTTAAAGCATCAAATTTTTCGAAAATGACCGGATGCTTTAAACGAGGTTCAATTGCGGTTATATCTATTATCTCGGGTGTGTCCATTCAAAGAGTTTGCCCGCAAAGCTATTCTGTGATGGTTGTTCAATAAATGACCAAGGTCATATATCGCTGAAATCCGTATTATTTTATTGCGGAACAAGAAAAATTTGTGAAGCAGAAATGGCGTGATTGATTTGTGGGTAAAGAAAAAATTAACTCTTATAAACATCAAAA
>NZ_JBFUKF010000045.1:0-22382 GCF_056400985.1 Mucilaginibacter sp. P4_G9
GGGTAACACCGGTAGCCAAACCAAGTACGGCTTTTTCGCCTTTGCTTTGTTTATCGCGGATCAGCTTTGCTATCCGGCCAGCTACTGCAATTGAAGCTTCCTGCTGGTTGCTATAAACACTTACCGGCAGTTTCTCGTACCGGGTCTCTTCCAATAAATTTAATCGGGCCATAATTTTTTAAAGAACCTTTGTTATATATATGTTGAATTAAAAAGCTACAATACAAAAAACCCCCGCCGAAGCGAGGATTCTATCAAACCAATTAACAAAACTGTTTTAACCTCACCGACATAAGGCTAAAAAAAATTCCATTTAATAATATGTTGTGCATTACTCTACAAACATAATAAAACTAATTTTTAAATAAAAGAACTTTTTAAATTATTTTAATAAGTTATTTTAATGTTTCCAACAGGTTAAGTTTAAATAAAAAAAGAGCTCCTGATGGGCAGGAACTCTAATCTAACCAATTATAAAACATAAATATGAGAAGAGAATAGATGCAGGGGATGGAATTGAACCATCCGCTTGCTGCCGGTCAGCGCCCTGCGTTATAGCTATTAATGAACCCCATTTATAAACTATCTGCTGCAAATATATAATTAATTCTATTATGTCTATGTATTTAGTAGTATAAATTAAATTTATTTTTCTTCACAAAAATGAGTGCCTGCTCAAAATCGTTGTCTACGGTTTTAACACGTTCGTCGATACAAAACTATTCTCTGTCGATTCACGGTTTGTTAACTACAATTTAAGCTGAAAACTTGCCGTTAAGCTGGTAATTAATTAAAGGTTTAATAGGCCAGCTGGCTTAACATTTGCCAACTCTAAAGTTAGTTTTTATGATCATACTGCTTTGTGGATTATCCGGTGCCGGTAAAACAACCCTTGCTACAAAAGTTAAAGAATGGCTTGGCCGGGCCGAAATTTTAACAGCGGTAATTGATGCCGACGAGTATAGAGGGGAACTTTTTCCTGATCTTAAATATTCAAAGGACGATCGTTTTGAAAACATCAGGCGGCTGGGTTTTATAGCAAATAAATTCAGCGCGCTGGGTATTGTTACCATCATTAGCGCCATAACGCCTTATGAAGCTATGCGCCAGGGTTTGGTTAATACTTATAATGATGTTAAAGTAGTACATGTAGATTGCCCAATGAGCGTTTTAATGCTTCGCGATACCAAAGGGCTATACCACAGAGCGCAACTGCCCCAGGGCCATCCCCAGCGGTTGTGTAACCTAACTGGGGTAAATGATCCCTTCGAGGCGCCGCCAGCCCCCGACCTGTATATCAATACCTATACTTATGATATTGCCAAATGCACAGACAGGCTTTTTGCCTTTATAGAATACCAGCACTTTTTATCGGGCCAAAAATCCGTTGCTTGTTAAACGCCACCCGGTTAAATCACAATTAAACTACCACTCATGCAACATCAAACGTTAATTATTGCGGGTATGCACCGCTCAGGAACATCACTAATAACAAACTGGCTTAGTCGTTGCGGATTGGAAATAGGTGAGCGCCTTGCCGCCGGCAATGCCGGCAATGTTGAGGGGCATTTTGAAGATGTTGAATTTTTAAAACTTCACGAAGAGATCCTGAATAATAACAGTTTGGAGATATCGGGCCTGGTGGATGCAAAAAAAATAGAGATGTCGCCATACCAATTGGGTAAATTACAAAGTATTATCAACATAAAACAACATTTATATGAACAATGGGGATGGAAAGACCCGCGCACCTGTTTGTTCCTGGATACCTATTCTGCATTATTGCCCGAGGCTAAATATCTTGTAATTATACGCGATTACCAGTCGGTAATAAATTCGCTGTTAAAAAGGGAATTTGCCTATATTGATAAAAGATACCTGGCCCGCAATTATTTTTCGAGGTTGGTATGGACCCGTTTGAGGCGTAAGCGCCGGAAAGAAAAGTTTTACGCCGAACATGCCGAAACTTTTTTAAAGGTTTGGTTAAATTATAACGAGGAGATCCTGAGAACCCTGAAGAGACTATCGGCAGATGATTACCTGGTTATTAATTATGACTTGCTGTTAAAGAAAGATAAGCAGGTGATAAATTTTTTAAGGGATAACTGGAAGCTTAACTTAAGTTATTTTGATTTTAGCCAGGTATACAAAGATGGCCTGATGAGTACCGCCAATGATATTGAGCGCTTTGTGCCTACCAAAAACCTGCTTATTAAGGCGCAATACCTGCAGCTGCGTTTAAATCATTTTGTGAGATTGGGGTAGGGGATTAGATGTGCAGATTTCAAATTTCAAATGTGCAGATGATTTTGTCTGAACCGGAATTTATCGAATTTGTTGAATTCTTAGAATTTTGAAATTCTGTCAATTCGATGAATTCGAAAAATTCCGGTTCAGAAAACAATCTGCACATTAATTTTTATCTTTACCCATCCAAAAGTTTTTAGCACATAATGAGTGAAGATCTGAATCAAAATGAGATGCCAGCCGATGACAACGAAGTATTACATAACGTTACCTCACTCGACGGTTTATACGAAAACTGGTTTCTTGATTATGCCTCTTACGTAATTCTTGACCGTGCCGTACCGCACATTAATGATGGTTTAAAGCCGGTACAGCGCCGTATCCTGCATTCCCTAAAGGAGATGGACGACGGGCGTTTTAATAAGGCAGCCAACGTAATTGGTAACACCATGAAATATCACCCGCATGGTGACGCGTCTATTGGTGACGCCATGGTGCAGATAGGGCAGAAGAACCTGCTGATTGATTGCCAGGGAAACTGGGGCGACCCCGTAACCGGCGATTCGGCAGCTGCTCCCCGTTATATCGAAGCGCGTTTATCTAAATTTGCGCTCGATGTTGTTTTTAATGCCGATACCACTGTTTGGCAGGCCAGCTATGATGGCCGTAACAAAGAGCCTATTACGCTGCCTGTAAAATTCCCTTTACTGCTTGCCCAGGGAGCCGAAGGTATTGCGGTAGGTTTGGCCACCAAAATATTACCACATAATTTTATTGAGCTGATAGATGCATCGATAGCTGTATTAAAAGGCGAACGGCCCAACTTATTACCCGATTTCCCTACGGGAGGTATGGCCGATGCTTCGGCTTATAATGAGGGGCAGCGTGGAGGTAAGATAAGGGTACGGGCCAAAATTGTGGAGCGCGATAAAAAAACGCTGGCCATTACCGAGATCCCTTTCAGCACCACAACGGGAAGTTTAATTGATAGTGTAATATCGGCCAACGATAAGGGTAAGATCAAGATTAAAAAGATTGAAGATAATACGGCGCAGCATGTGGAGATCATTATTCACCTGGCGCCGGGTATCTCCCCCGATGTAACCATCGATGCGCTTTATGCCTTTACCGATTGCGAGGTTTCTATATCACCTAATACCTGCGTGATCCAGTCTGACAAGCCGCGCTTTATGAGCGTGAATGACATGCTTACCGAAAGTACGTTTTTCACCAAAGAGCTGCTTAAACAGGAACTGGAGATCAGGCTGAAGGAACTGATGGAGAAGATCTTCTTCAGTTCGTTGCTTAAAATATTTATCCAGGAAGGGATGTACAAACACCCCGACTATGAAAGCTCTGGTAATTTTGAAACGGTGCTGGAAGTGCTAAACCGCTTGTTTGAGCCTTTCTTTCCGCAGTTTTACAGGACTATAGTGCCCGAGGATTATAAAAAACTGATAGATAAGCCTATGAGCAGCATCACTCGCTTTGATGTTAAAAAAGCGGATGAGCAGATGAAGGCGCTTGAAAACGAAATAAAACAGGTAAAGCATCACCTTAAACACCTTACCGATTATACCATAGCCTGGTTTGAAAAACTGAGGGAAAAGTATGGCAAGGACAGGCACCGTAAAACCGAACTGCGCACCTTTGATAAGGTAGAGGCGGCACAGGTGGCATTAGCCAACGTGAAACTATACGTAAATAAAGTAGACGGCTTTATTGGCAGCGGACTTAAGAAGGACGAGTTTGTGGGCGATTGCTCAGATATCGATGAGATCATCGTTTTTCGTGCCGATGGGCGCTGCCTGATAACCAAGGTACAGGATAAGGTTTTTGTGGGTAAAGAGATCATCCATGTAGCCGTGTTTAAAAAGAACGACGAACGTACCGTATACAACATGATATACAAGGATGGCGAAAGCGGCATCAGTTATATCAAGCGCTTCTCGGTAGTAGGCGTAACCCGCGATAAGGAGTACGACCTGACCAAAGGTACAAAAGGTACCAGAGTACTATACTTTACCGCTAACCCTAATGGTGAGGCCGAAGTGGTTAATGTGCAGCTTAAACCGCATTCTAAACTTAAAAAACTACAGTTTGATGAGGACTTTGCCATGATAGCCATAAAAGGCCGTGGCTCGATGGGGAATATCATTACCAAATACCCTGTTAAAAAGATCCTGCTTAAGAGCAAAGGTGTATCTACCCTGGCCGGAAGAAAAATATGGTACGACGAAACTTTAAAACGTTTGAATGCCGATGGCAGGGGCAAATACCTGGGCGAATTTGATGGGGACGACCGCATTTTGAACGTGTTGAGCAACGGGATATATGAGCTTACCAATTTTGATCTGAATAATCATTTTGATGATAAAATGATCCTGATTGAGAAGTACGATCCTAAAAAAGTTTTTTCGGTTATCCATCTCGATGGTAAATCGAAGAACTATATGGTTAAGCGTTTCACTTTCGAGAGCATTGCCGTTGGCAAACAGGTAAGCATCATCAGTGATGAACCGGGATCAAAACTTGTTCATATAGCTAAGGCAAACCAACTGGTTAAAATAGTGCAGCTGAAAGGCAAAGAACAAAGCCCGGAAACTATTGAAGTAAACCTTGCCGACCTGATAGATGTGAAAGGTATGAAAGCCATGGGTAACCGCCTGTCGCAATTACCCATAAAATCTGTTGAGCTGATAGCTACAGACGAAACTGTTGAAGAACCAGTTGAGGAAGAACAGGAAAGCGAAGTGGAAGAATCAGATGAAATTACAGCGGAGGCTGATGAATCTGAACCGGAAGCAGAACCAGTGAAATCAGAAACCCCATCAGTGGGATCATCCCCAAAACCGGTGGAATCTCCAAAAGAAGAATCGCCCAAAACAGAACCAGTGAAATCACCGGAATCTGAATCAGTGGAACCGACAGAAACTCCAAAGCCCCCCAAAAAGATAGATTTCGAGATCACTAATCCGGATGATATCGACATTGACGATAAAGGTCAGTTAGGGTTATTTTAATATTCAAAGCCATCCGCAACTGCAGTTCCGGGTGGTTTTTTACTTATACAACAATTTACTACAAATGAAAAAAATCATTACCTGCCTTTTACTTTTGACGACTTTTACATCATTAAACGCCCAAACCGCTAAACATACCTTTGCATTAGGCGACTCGGCCTTTATGCTTGATGGTAAACCCCTGCAACTGATCTCGGGCGAGATGCATTGCTACCGCGTACCCCGCGAATACTGGCGCTCCCGCATGAAAATGGCTAAAGCCATGGGCTTGAATACCATTGGTACCTATGTTTTTTGGAATGCGCATGAGCCGGTACAGGGCACATATGATTTTACGGGTAATAATGATATTGCCGAATTTGTTAAAATTGCTAAAGAAGAAGGTCTTTGGGTAGTAATGCGCCCAAGTCCGTATGCTTGTGCCGAGTGGGAATTTGGCGGTTACCCGTGGTGGTTATTAAAGGATAAGGATTTGAAGGTTCGCGGTAAAGATCCCAAGTTTTTACAGGCCTACAAAAACTATGTGATGCAGGTGGGTAAGCAGCTTAGCCCGTACCTGGTTACCCATGGCGGTAATATTTTAATGGTACAGATAGAGAACGAATACGGCTCATACAGTAACGATAAGGAGTACCTTGATATTAACCGCAAGATTTTCCGTGAGGCAGGTTTTGACGGCGAGTTATTTACATGCGATGGTGCTTCGCAAATGCCTGCCGGGTATTTGCCGGGTTATTTGCCCGCAGTAAATGGTTCGGATAATCCTAAAGAGGTAAAAGCCCTTATCAATAAATACCATGATGGTAAAGGCCCCTATTATATTGCCGAGTGGTACCCGGGCTGGTTTGATAGCTGGGGCGGCAAACATGCTACCACAAAGGCAGATGAAGATGCCAAAAAGCTTGATGTGGTTTTGTCGGCAGGCATCTCTATTAACATGTATATGTTTCATGGCGGTACAACCAGGGATTTCATGAACGGGGCCAATATGAGTAAAAGCGACCCATACTCGCCGCAAACATCCAGCTATGATTATGATGCACCGCTGGATGAATCTGGTAATCCTACAGCAAAGTTTTACAAGTTCCGCGAGGTGATACAAAAACATTTGCCAGCGGGTACAACATTACCGCCGGTGCCTGCAACCAATAAAACTATTGCCATCCCTGGTATCAGTCTGACAGCTGTTGCTCCTTTGTTTACTAATTTGGGTAAACCGGTTGTTTCCGGCAAGCCACTTTGTTTTGAAGATCTTAACCAGGGATATGGTTTTGTTCTTTACAGAACCACGCTGCAAAATGCAGCCAGTGGTTTGTTAAAAATTAAGGAGATGCGGGATTATGCAACAGTTTATTTAAATGGCAAACGCATCAGCATTTTAGACAGGCACCTTCGCCAGGATTCGTTACAGTTAGATAATGCCAAAAAAGGGGATGTTTTAGATATCCTGGTTGAAAATAATGGGCGCATCAACTACGGGGCGTATTTAACCGATAACCGCCAGGGTATAACGGAAAAAGTTACTTTGAATGATAAGGAACTTTTAGGCTGGAAAATGTATAAGTTTCCTTTTACAAATACCGGCGGTTTTAAATACGCTGCCAACAAAGATTCTAATGCACCTGAACCAGCTTTATATAAAGGAGCATTCACGCTTACCAAAACCGGCGATACCTATCTTGATATGCATGGTTATGGCAAAGGCTTTGTGTTTTTAAACGGCCGTAATCTGGGTAAATACTGGAACATCGGTCCGCAGCAAACCTTGTATATCCCTGCAGGCTGGCTTAAAAAAGGATTGAACGAGGTGGTTGTTTTTGACGAGTTGAAAAACAGCCACACCAAAATTGCCGCGCTTGATCATCCCATATTAAATGAAGTTGTAAAAGATTAAGAGGCTGATTGAAAATAGATAAATAGTCAAAAAAAACTTTTGTCATCCTGAACGGAGTGAAGGATCTATTATTCGCCATGCTTCTTCGCCCTGTGCAGTCTGCGAATAGATCCTTCACTGCGTTCAGGATGACAAACCTTTTAAAACGTCATTTCCCCTGCAGAATCTCCGGATTTTACTATTCGACATGGTTGTTGTTTGGTGTAGAATGGTAAGACTTACGAAGTTTTTAAAACTTCGTAAGTCTTTTGCCGATTTGTCATTGAGTGTCCGTCCGTCCGCAGGTGTCCGTTACCTGGTGCTGTTACAAGCTTATAAAATACGGCGCCTCAAATACATGCCCGGCGTGTAGTTTTTGTATCGCTTCTTTTTTGCTGATGTCTTTTTGAGCGCCTGCTGTATCTGCACAGCCTAACCAGGGTTCAATACATACAAAGTCGGCGCCGGGTTTGGCCCAGATGCCCAGGTAATTATAATGAGGGAACTCGACTGATAAAGTTTGAGCGTGTTTATCACTTTTAATGGTCACCATTCTTGATGATAACTTTTTAAAAACCAATGCATCGGCATCAAAAAGGCTACGGGTTAAAAACAATTTATTGCCGGGAGTAGTTACCGGGTGACTTTCGCCGGTGAAAAAACCATCGCCCGATAAAAGCTCTGTTTCCAGGTGTTCGTCGGTTTCAAACTCTATGTAGTAATCCTCATATTTTTCGCCTTTGTTAAAGGGAATATTAAAAGCCGGATGGGCACCTACCGAAAAATATATGGTTTTTTTATCCAGGTTGATCACCTTGTAGGTTATCCTGAGTGAGTTATCAATGAGGGTGTATAATACCTGGTAATCAAATTTGTAAGGATAAACATGCAGTGTTTTGTCGCAGTAAGGCAGCGAAAAGCTGGCCGAAACATCATCAGCATTCAGTAAAACAAATTCCGACTGCCGTGCAAAACCATGGCGGCCCATGGCATACTTTTGCCCGTCGACCACAAGTTCGTTATCAATTAAGCCGCCTACCACCGGGAATAAATTTGGGGCGTGCCATGGCCAAACAGCAGCAGTATCCTGCCACATATGTTCAGTTCCGGTTGCCTTGTCAATTAATGAGCTCAGCTGGGCGCCCTTAGGGTCAATTGTTGCTATCAGGTATTCGTTTTCAATGGTGGTCATTGGTAATAATAATTTGTCTGAACCCGAATTTATGGATTTATGTGAATTTCACGAATTTTAATCTCAAAAGCATATATTTCCTAAATCAAAGAAGCAGGTAAATTCTTTAATCCGATGAATTCAGGTTCAGAAAACTTTAACAAATCAATCGTCGTCCTGTTCTTTTTTCTGTTCTAAAATTACAAAGGCGCTGCGTTTTGGTGCCGGCATAACGGAATTTTCGCCTTTAACAAACTTCCAGACCACCTCGTTCAGGTCGATATCCGGCGCTGCATCCTCTTTGGCAAAGTTGAATAATTCAGATCGTTTGCTGCTTTCGTTTACCGCAATGTTACGCTGCTCCAGGTCAACCTGTGCCTGTTTAGCTATATAAGGCGTAAAATCGGGCTTGTTGGTAAAGCAATCATATAATGGCATAGCGGCGGCATCATACTGGCTCATTGGCGGCAGGCCCAATATCAGCTCGATAGTACGCAATACCCCCGATGTAGAGTACATGCCATGGATAACGGCGTTACGCTTTACATATGGCCCGGCAACAAATACCGGCGAGCGATGCGCATCAATATGGTCGGGCCCGTTTTGGGCGTCATCTTCCAATATAAACACGACAGATTCCTTCCAGATCGGACTTTTTGCAAGATGTTCAATAAACTGGCCTATCGCCAGGTCGTTATCAGCCACGGCGGCAGTTGGCGATATGGCTCCCTTTTTTTGCCCGCTGGTATGATCATTGGAGATGCGTACGCTGTTAAACCTTGGTACAGCATTTATAGTTAGCAGGGAATCGAAATCATGGGCCCAGATAGCTACCCGTTTAACATCCTTTACGCTCAGGTCGAATCCCGGTGCCTGTTTGCAGTAATGCCCTTCCAACGATTTTAAGTTGGCGCTGCCGGGGTTGCCATCACTCACAAACTCACCGTAGGTGCGGTAACTTATACCGGCACGTTTGCAGTAATCCCATATAAAGCCATCGCGCGGGTAGGCTGCTTTGCGGGTGCCCTCAAAATCATAATTACCACCACGGCTGCCATAACTGGTTGGCCAGGTTTTCTCCACAAAGTCGGTAGCATAGGCTGCAGTGCTCCAGTTGTGGCCATCGGCACTTACTTCGGCATCTACATAAAAATTATCAAGCAAAACAAACTCGCTGGCTATGGCATGGTGGTTTGGGGTAGTTTTTTTACCGAAGATACATAACGATGTATCACCGTTACCCTGCGGCATATCTCCTAAAACCTGGTCGTAAGTGCGGTTTTCTTTGATGATATAGAACACATATTTAATAGGCGATTTTTCGCCCAAACGCCTCGGGATAGGGTTACCCTGCTCGCCGGGAGCTGTTTTGGCAATTTTATTACTGAAAGGCGTATTGGCATAAACCTGTTTGGTATAGGCTTTAAGCTGGGTTATACCGGGCGTATTGATAAATGATAATGTGCCTTTAAACAAGCCGCCAATATACTGCTCACGGCTGTTAATGGCCCCCTGCTTGTAACCGCTGTTGTCGGTTTTAAGCAGGGGTTGGGGCCCTTTGGGGTTGGGCATTGATGTAAAACCTTTGCCATTGGCTACCAGTATTTTTTTACCCAGCATTTTTACATTGGTAGGGTACCAGCCCACCGGGATAAAACCCATGCTGCGGCTGCTGCCAGGTTTTGATACATCAAATACCGCCAGGCAATTGTTATCGGCATTGGCTATGTACAGTGTTTTTTGATCGGTAGATAAAGCCAGTCCGTTGGTTGTAGAGCCTGTTAAAAGGGTAGGGTATAAGGCTGTTGCAATGGTCTCAATTATTTTATGATTAGCCGTGTTGACTACCGAAACCGAATTATCATTGGCATTGGCCACAAACAGGTAATTGCCTTGTTTATTTAATAGCAGCTCGTTAGGGTGGCTTTCGGTTTTTATGGTGCCCAGGGTTTGTGTTGCAATATTGTAAAAGCCCAGCTCATCGCCTCCCCATAAAGAAATGTAAAGCGTTTTTTCATCGGGCGACAGGATGCAGCTATAGGCCTCGGATGGGAGTTTAACCTGTTTTACTATTTTTCTTTCGGCAGGGTCAATAATATATAAGGTGCTATCTTCTTTGGTAACTGTGTATAAACGGGTATTGCTTTTGTTAAGGGTTATACCGGTTGGGCATACCTTGCTTTTTGGCCATTTGTCGGCAGCAAGTTTAATGGTATCCGGCTTGCCAAGCTTATTATCATTTATATTGAAAACGTAGATCCAGTTATCATTACCGCCTGATGCATAAAGCTTTTTTTCATCGTGACTAAAAGCAAGGCCGTACCATGATTTGGCTACCACCTTTTCGTCGAGTAATTTCTCATTCTTTGGATCGATGAGTTGAACCGATTGGGTGCTTTGCCCGTTATTGGTAACCGCCAGCAGCCTGCCCGATGCCGAAAGCTGGATGTTCAACGGCAAATCGCCAAGTGGTAATGAGGTACCGGCCGGACTAAGCTTCCAGCCATTAGGTAACAATACCTGGCCTGTTTTGGCTATTTTACCGGGTGTTTGAGCATAGGTAGTTAATGAGGATGCTATTATAGCTAAGCAGATGAGTAGCTTTTGTTTCATGGTAGTAATTGATTGTAATCAAAATTACATAATCATTTACCAATGATGGGCCTGTTAACAAAAACATAACAAGCAAAAACGGCCCGCTGATAGGCGGGCCGTTAAATTGTAATAGTTTTTTTACTTCAGCAAATTTCTCCAGCTAACCTGGTCGCCAATGATCTTGTCAAGATCGGCAGATGCTACGCGTTCCTGAGCCATGGTATCGCGGTAGCGGATGGTTACGGTGTCGTCTTCCAGCGTCTGGTGATCTACGGTGATACAGAAAGGCGTACCAATAGCATCCTGGCGGCGGTAGCGTTTACCAATGGCATCTTTTTCTTCGTATTGGATATTGAAATCTATCTTCAGCCTGTCCATAATTTCGCGGGCTTTCTCCGGCAGACCATCTTTTTTGGTGAGCGGGAAAATGGCGGCTTTAACCGGGGCAAGGCAAGGGTGCAGGCGCAGTACGGTACGGCTATCCTGTTTTTCTTCGGTGCTCAGGTCTTCTTCCTCAAAAGCGTTGATCATGGTAAGCAGGAACATCCTGTCTAACCCTATCGAGGTTTCAATTACGTAAGGGATATAGTTACCATAAGGCTTGCCTGTTTCCGGGTCAACCTCGGGGTCAAAGTACTGGAGTTTTTTGCCAGAGAATTTCTGGTGCTGGCTCAAATCAAAATCTGTACGGCTGTGTATTCCTTCTACTTCTTTAAAGCCAAACGGAAACTCAAACTCAATATCAAAAGCGGCATCGGCGTAATGGGCCAGCTTTACGTGCTCATGGTAGCGGTATTTGGCAGCATCGGTACCAAGGGCAAGGTGCCATTTTAAGCGGGCTTCTTTCCATTGATTAAACCACTCTTTTTGCGTGCCGGGGCGTACAAAGTATTGCATCTCCATTTGTTCAAACTCGCGCATACGGATGATGAACTGGCGGGCAATAACCTCGTTACGGAAAGCCTTACCAATTTGCGCTATACCGAAAGGGATTTTCATCCTGCCCGATTTTTGCACGTTCAAATAATTCACAAAAATACCCTGCGCGGTCTCCGGGCGAAGGAAGATCAGGTCGGCATCATCAGCAACGGCGCCCATTTGGGTGCTGAACATCAGGTTAAACTGGCGTACATCGGTCCAGTTGCGGGTGCCGCTTACCGGGCAGGCAATTTCGTGCTCAATAATGAGGTCTTTTAAACGGGGCAGGTCCTCATTTTTAAGGGCCTCATCCATATCGTGCTGTAAAGCTTCTGCTTTATCAGTCTTGCCATCTTTATCGTAACGGTCTATCTTATCCTCCAAAAGCTGATCGGCACGGTAACGTTTTTTAGAATCCTTATTGTCGATCATCGGGTCACTGAAACCATCAACGTGGCCGCTGGCTTTCCAGATCTTAGGGTGCATAAATATGGCACTATCGATACCAACAATGTTATCGTGCATTTGCACCATGGCTTTCCACCAGTAGGTTTTAATGTTGTTCTTCAATTCGGCACCATTCTGGCCGTAATCGTAAACAGCGCTTAAACCATCATAGATCTCGCTGGAAGGAAAAACAAAGCCATATTCTTTGGCGTGCGATATAACATTTTTAAAAAGTTCGTCGGTTGATTTGCTCATAATAGCTGCAAAGATACAATTTAGGCAGAAAGCAGAAAACGAAAGGTAAAAAGCAGGAAAATCGCTTTTAAAACTAAATTAAAATTTTCCCGTTGCGATGGATTTGAAACCTTGGGTGTATGAAAGATTTTTTACGGGGGATACTGCGTGTATTCATTTTTATATATCCAAAAGTGTTGCGTTCGCAACAGGTGAAAGAGTGAAAAATTGTATCTATCTAACAATCAATAAATTGCGAATTGTCATAAAATCAAAAACGCAACAGCAAACGAAAAAGAGCGGTTTGAATAATACCTGCTTTAATTTTAAACTTTGATCCCGCTGTGGAAAGTACATCCAAAATTTTGTGATTGATAAAACTTATTGGCGACTGGTTTATTCTATAATAACCATACTAACAGTACTAACAGATAAACCAATGGACCACATTGTAAAAATCATCTCAACCCGATACGTAACCCATAATGTTAAACAGTTCAGGCTCGAAAAGCCTGCCGGGTTTACTTTTACACCCGGACAGGCAACGGAGCTATCTATTAACCAGCCCGGCTGGAAGGATAAGAAAAATCCGTTCACCTTTACCTGTCTTGTTGATGACCCTTACCTGGAGTTCACCATCAAAATATACCCCGATCATGAAGACGGCGTTACCAACCGGTTGAGCAAATTAAATATAGGCGACGAATTAATATTGCGTGATGCCTGGGGCGCTATAGAATACAAAGGACCGGGTTATTTTATAGCAGGCGGTGCGGGGATAACCCCGTTTATTGCCATTTTAAGGCAGTTAAATAAGGAAGGTAAACTGGAAGGGAACGTGCTGTTCTTCTCCAACAAAACGGATGAAGATATCATTCTTGCCGATGAGCTTAAACTGATGCTTGGCGATAATGCCCATTTTACAACCACGCAGCAGGAGGGCGGCGAGCATGATCACCGCCGGATTGATGCTGAGTTTTTAAAGACGGAAGTAAAGGATTTCAAAAAACACTTCTACGTTTGTGGGCCCGACCCGATGGTTGAAGAGCTAACCGAAACATTAACCAAATTAGGAGCCGATATTGATGCGGTTGTTTTTGAGAAGTAGAGGATGGTGAGTAGTGAGTGGTGAGTAGTGAGTGAGTGGTGAGTGGCGAGTAGTGAGCGGTGAAAAGGTGATTGAACGGTGGCTGAAAGGTGCGTGAAAAATAGACGGATTCTGAGAATTCCCGTTCAGACAATGGATTCACATTAAAATAATTCCCAAATCGAAAATCCCAATTCCGAAATCATAACAATCTCACATCTAAAATCTATTTTTACGCCATGAGTATCCGGGTAGAGACATTAACAAAAGTTTACGGCGAACAAAAGGCGGTTGATGGCATCAGTTTTTCTGCCGCACCAGGTGTACTGGGTTTTTTGGGACCTAATGGAGCGGGTAAATCAACCACCATGAAAATCCTTACCGGCTTTATTCCCCAAACATCGGGTACTGCATCGGTTTGCGGATTTGATGTGGTAAGCCAATCGCTTGATGTACGCAAACATATTGGTTACCTGCCCGAGAGTAACCCGCTTTACCTGGATATGTATGTAAAAGAGTCGCTGGCGTTTATTGCAGGCATCCACAAAATTGAGGAGCCCGAAAAGCGCATAGCCGAAGTTATTGAACAAACCGGACTGGGACCCGAGCAGCATAAAAAAATAGGGCAGCTATCTAAAGGCTACCGCCAGCGGGTGGGGCTGGCACAAGCTATTATTCATAACCCGGATGTGCTGATACTGGATGAACCAACCTCGGGACTTGACCCTAACCAGCTCATCGGCATCCGCCAGTTAATTACCGATCTGGGTAAAACAAAAACCATCATCCTGTCCACCCATATTATGCAGGAGGTTGAAGCGGTTTGCGATAAGGTGATCATCATTAATAAAGGAAAAATAGTTGCTGATGATACCCTGCAGGGCCTCCGGAGTAAAAACCATAATGGCACACTCGAAAGTATTTTTATCAGTCTCACCAATTGATTAAAATTTAATTTTTTACTTTCGCCCAAACTTAAACTCATTATCATAATTATGAAAAAAACTTTACTCGCCTTATTTCTTTTAATATGCGCTGTTATTAGCGCCAACGCCCAATCCTTTAGCGGCGATGCAGAACGTACACCCAGATTAAGCGCTGGTTTTGGAAACGGAGCCACAATAGGATCTCACTCTGGCGATTATCCCACAGCGGGCAGTGTAGATGTAAAGCTTGAATATCCTATAGCGTCAAGCCCGGTAAGTATTACTGTTTCGGCGGCTTATCAGTTTTATGTATCAAAATATAGTTCCTTTTTTGGGTACAGCAGCTATAGCAGCAGCAATGGCAGTAGCTATAGGTCATTGGCATCATTTGCTCCCGTTATGTTAGGTGCCCGTGTATATGCCGGTAAACTGTTTTTTGAAGGTGCTGCCGGTGCCTCCTTTAACCTTAACTCCATCCACAGTAATTATACCGGCCAAACAGTAGCATTGGCGCTTTCGCCAGGAATTGGTTATGGCTTCAGGTTTGGCTCTTCCCGAAAATTTGGCCTTGATGTTAGCCTGGCTTATGAAACCCGATTGGAAAGCAGCAAAAGTATCATTTATAATGATGGTATGGGTAATTCCTACGTTGACGGTGCTTATGGTAATTACAACCAGGTTGCCTGTCACGTGGCATTTAGTATTGGTTTGTAAGCAATATAAAAAGGTATTGATGAGCCCTGGTATTGCATACCGGGGTTTTTTGTTTTACAAGTATGGCTGTTTGCAATATGTTGGCTTTAAGCCCTGCGCATGCTGCTTTAAGCTATTATACAATATCCCTTGTTCGTTCATGAATTTTATTTCTAAGAACATTAAAAAACATACTCCTTTCTTTTTCGCCAACCAAACTGATGTGGGTTGATTTGCTGATGATATTTTGCAGGTTTTTAAATGTGTAATCGCAAAAGCTTTTATCCTGGGTCCCCATAAAATTTAATCCGTTATGATTCAGGAAGGCGATTTGCCTGTCGTCGCCCCGCACAAAAAGGGAATTATCACCAATAAGGCATTCATTGATGTAAATATGAAATGGTGCGCTGTTGGGCATATCGGGTTGTTTGTATATAAATTTTCGGCCTGTTTCGGCCTGCATCTCTACGTGGTTCAGTAATTCATTCAGTTGGGCATATACTTTCAGCAGGATATCTTTATTGGCAAAAATGTTTGTATGCCTGTAAAATTCAATTTGTCTTATTGTAACATGTATGCTTTCTTCGGTCCATATTTCGGTGGATGGTATTTGTGTATATAGTTTAATGATATCTTTTGCCGTTTCCTGTGCTTCCCCGTCGCCTTCTTCGCCAATAAATTGCTGCTTAGCCAGTTCGGGGTAACCCATAAGCGTGCGTTTCCAAAAAAAGAACTTAAATGCGCTTAGCTCAGGAAATTGCATGAAATAAAAGATAGATACGTCTTTGTTAAAAAAATAAACGTGGGGGTTTTGAATTGTTTTAAATAATGTGAGCGTATTTGCTAAGTCCTTAAGGTAATTATTAAACCCAAATGAAATCGGATCAACCTTATTGCCCGAAAAAATAACTGTATTGTTTTGTACCTGGAACAGCTGGTCGATAGAAATTTTGTACTTATTGCAAAGCACCTGTATTTCATCTAAGCTTATCGGTTTTTCGCCTCTTATACGGCGGTATGCACTATCGTTGCTAATGTTCAGCAGCTCTGCTATCTCATCCACAAATGAAAGATGGGAGGGGAGTTTTGATTTAATGTGATTAAAAAAAATCAGTTGTATATGGTTACTATCCATAATGGAGGTTATTACAGGATCTTTTTTTTAGAAATTATTGATACACCACCGCACAATTATTAGTAAAAAATGGAGTAGCAGGTTATAATTAGCAATAAATGTAGTAATAATTACAGCTGTTTTCAAAACTCTGTGTTACAGGTAATTAATTATTGCTATAAGATATATGGTGTGCCGGTTTTTCCATTTTAATACGGCGTTTTAAGTATGTAGATTTACTAAGATATCATTAGGGATATTAAACAAATCATTGTTAACATTTTAAATCCTTCATCATGAAAAAGTTTTTCTTATTAGCATTATTCGCCGTAACAGCACTCAGCGGTTTTGCCCAGTCATCAACCGGTTCTGGGAAATTCAGCATTGGCGTAGACGGCACCCTTCCTACCGGAGACGCAGCCGATTTTTTTAGTTTTGGTATAGGAGGTTCACTTAAGTACGATTACCCGCTTTCAAAAAACGTATTTGTTACTTTGTCTGCCGGTTATGAATCATTACAGATTAAAAGTGAATTTAAGGAGCCTGGCGTTAAATCTTCGTTTGGTTTTATTCCGGTAAAAGCAGGTATTAAGGGTTATGTGAGCGATGGATTTTTTTTAGAAGGTCAGGCCGGTACCGCATTTTCAACAGAGGAGGGCGGTGGTAACTCGTTTGTTTACTCACCAGGCTTAGGTTATTCATTTAAAGGAGGGTTTGAAGTTGGTGTACGTTATGAAGCATGGTCAAATGGCGGCACCATAGGGCAGGCCGGAATGCGCCTGGCGTACAGGTTCTGATGATGATTAGGATAGGTCCGGAATATTTCCGGACCCTTTAATTACTTACCAATAAATAAAATATCATGAAACCATTATTAATTGCAATAGCAGGCTTAGGTGGTTTGCTATGCTTGTGCAGCTGTAGTAAGCTGATTCATTCCCATGAACAGGTTATGGTAAGTTACCACACTAAAGATGACGTTATGAAACAATTTGGAGTTCCCGACGAAAAAAGGGAAGCAAACCACCTTACCGAATGGCTTTACAATTGTGATACTTCATCGGCCCTTCATCATTCAAAAACAAAAGTGGTAATCAATGGAACATACAACACCGTTTATGGCAGTTTGAATCATAATACGCTAAGTACTGATAAATTTACACTCTATAACCAGTACGTAAAATTTACTTTTGATGAGCAAGGTAAGGTTGTAAATTGGGATTCAGATAATGTAAATTTTGCGGAGCGAAAAAAGAAGACAGGGGCTACAATAGCATTGGTAGCAGGTTCGGTAGCGGCAGCAACTCTTTTTATTTTTTCGTTGGTTGCTGTAAATGATTTGGGTAATTGGGGAAATTGAGTTTATAAAAAGATATATAATAAGTATCCTTACAAAAGGCCCCGGTATTGTTTACCGGGACATTATTTATTACCTCCAATTTAAGTTTTATAATTCAAAACATACAGCTTTGCTTTAGTTTATTATTGTTGTAATTTCGGCGTTTCAGCATAAATATATAACAGTGCTTAGCATCCTCAAAAAAGAAATAACATCATACCTCAGCTCGCTGGTAGCCTACGTTACCATTGGTGTGTTTTTACTGGTGCTGGGCTTATTCCTTTGGGTATTTCCCGATTCAAGCATATTAGATTATGGTTACGCCGGGCTCGAGAGCCTTTTTAGTACCGCGCCCTACCTTTTCATGTTCCTCATCCCGGCCATAACCATGAGGTCATTGGCCGAAGAACGTAAAGAAGGCACCTTTGAGCTGTTATTTACCCGCCCGTTAAAGGATTGGGAGATTGTAACCGGCAAATATCTGGCTTGCTTGCTTATTGTGCTTTTTGCGTTACTGCCAACTTTGGTTTACTATTTTTCGGTAAGTACACTGGGCACACCGCAAGGTAATATTGATACGGGCGCGGTTATAGGTTCATACATCGGTTTGTTTTTGTTAGGGGCGGCATTTGCGGCTATTGGCTTGTTTGCCTCGTCCATCACCAAAAATCAGATCATCGCTTTTACCGTAGCGGTTTTTCTGTGTTTCTTTTTTTATAGTGGCTTTGATTCGCTGAGCCAGTTGTTATCCTTACAGGAATTGGGCTTGCAAAGCCTGGGTATCACGCAACATTATCAATCGGTAAGCCGTGGCGTATTGGATACCCGCGACCTGGTTTACTTTATCCTGTTGGCAGGTTTATTTACCTGGTTAACATTATTTACCCTGATAAAACAGCGGCAAAAAAAATTACGCGGAACTATCATGGTAAGCTTGTTAGCCATATTTGTTTTATTGGGTGTATTATCTCAGTATGCCTTTACCCGTTTTGATTTTACTACCGAGAAGCGTTTTACCATATCGCCAGTAAGCCGGCAAATAATGGATAAGTTGCCCAAACCGGTTAACGTTACGGTGTATCTGCAAGGCGGCGGCTTCCCGAGCGACTTAAAGCGACTGCAAAACGCTACAAAAGATATGCTTAACGATTTAAAATCATATAGCCACGGCAATTTGCAGTTTGAATTTGTTGATCTGTTAGCTTCGTTAAAAAAGCTGACGCCCGACCTGCAAAAGCAAACCTATGAAGACTTTGAATCGAAAGGAATTTTGGGCCAGCAAAAAAGCTGGAAAACAGATGATGGCGTATCGCAAAAATTGATCTTCCCCGAAGCGCTGGTAAAAGCCGGCGATAAGGAGATTGCCGTTAACCTGATCCAAACCCGGATGGGCTTGTCAGATGACGAGCAGATAAACAACTCCATCCAGAATTTAGAATATGCCTTTTCATCGGCTATAAAAAAGGCCGTTAGTGGTGGCAAACCACAGGTAGGTTTTACTGAGGGGCACCACGAGCTAAATGATGTGCAGTTAAATGATGCCATGAAGTCTTTATCGGATGGATACGAAGTTGGGCGGCTAAGCCTGGCGGCCATTCCATTCAAGGCATTGCAAAACATCAAGCTGTTGGTGATTCCCAAGCCCGACCGGCGGTTTACTGAGCTTGAAAAATTTAAACTGGATCAATATATTATGCGAGGCGGCCGGGTGTTGTGGACTATTGACCAGGTAAGCGCCGAATTGGACAGCCTGCGCGGGCATGGCGGCGAGCAACTGGCCTTTGCAAAACAATTGAACCTTGATGATCAGCTTTTTCGTTACGGTATACGCATCAATTACGACCTGATTGCAGATATGAGCTGCTCGCCAATACCCGTAAGCACTGGTAATGTTGGGGGGCAGGCTCAGATTCAGCTGTTGCCATGGCTGTTCAACCCATTATTTATGCCGGTATCCAAACACCCGGTAGTAAAAAACCTTGATGCCATCCACAGCGAATTTGTAAGTACTATCGATTTGCTCGAAACAAAAAACGTTAAAAAAACTATCCTGCTGACCTCATCGCCCTATAATAAAAAAATAAGCGCGCCGCATATCCTGTCGTTACAAGCTTTGGAGCAGGAGCCAAATCCTAAGGATTTCCAGGGTACACCTAAAACGGTTGCGGTATTGTTGGAGGGTAAATTTATATCCGACTGGCGCAACCGTCCCTTGCCCGATAGTTTAAAAGAACCGGTGAGTATACAGCCAGAAAGTGTGCCCACCAAAATGATTGTGATAAGTGATGGCGATATCCTGAAAAACCAGATTGGTACAGATGGTTCGCCTTATCCATTAGGATATGATCATTATACCCAGCAAACTTATGGCAATAAAAACCTGCTGCTCAATATAGCCGATTATATGACCGATGATTCGGGTCTGATTGCATTGCGTACCAAGGAGATCAAGATCCGGCTGTTGAACCGTGCCCGTATCCGTAACGAAAAACTGTACTGGCAACTGGTAAATACCGTTGGCCCGATTGCTTTAGTGTTAATATGTGCTATTTTTCAACATTATATCCGCAAGCGGAAGTATGCCCGTTAAATTTTATATTTTTGATAGATTAATTAGACCCATATGAGATTTATTGTTTCTACCACAACTTTACTCAAACAACTGCAGGCAGTAAGCGGCGCGTTAAGCAACAGCACTGTATTGCCAATATTGGAAAACTTTTTGTTCGAGATAAAGGAAGGAAACTTAACCATTTCTGCTACCGACCTGCAAACCAGCATGACCACTTCGCTAACTGTTGAAGCAAAAGAGAACGGCCGGATAGCTATACCATCGCGTATTTTGTTAGAGACCTTAAAATCGTTACCTGAGCAGCCTGTGGCTTTCTCGGTTGATGATAATACCTTCGCCATCGAAATAAATGCCGGCGACGGTAAATACAAGCTAAGCGGTGAGAATGGTGAAGATTTTCCGAAAATTCCTGTTGTTGAAAATGCATCATCGGTAAATTTACCAGCATCTGTTTTAGCCGAGGCTATCAACAAAACCATTTTTGCGGTAAGTAATGATGAGCTGCGCCCGGCCATGACCGGCGTTTACTGCCAGCTGAATACGCAGCACCTTACATTTGTAGCTACCGATGCGCATAAACTGGTACGTTATCGCCGTAAAGATGCAAAAGCTGCAAGCACAACCTCATTTATTTTGCCAAAAAAAGCATTAACGCTGCTTAAGTCATCGCTGCCAAATGATGATGTGAATGTATCTGTTGAGTATAACTCAACCAGCGCTTTCTTTAAGTTTAGCAATATTAACCTGGTTTGTCGCTTAATTGATGAGCGTTATCCTGATTATGAAGCCGTTATTCCGCAAAATAATCCTAATAAATTAACTATCGACAGGCTTACCTTTCTTGGATCGTTAAATCGTGTGGCTATTTATGCCAACAAAACAACCCACCAGGTAAGGCTTAAAATAAACGGTAGCGAACTAAATATCTCGTCAGAAGATATTGACTTTGCTAACGAAGCCCATGAGCGTTTAAGCTGCCAGTATGAGGGCGATGATATGGAAATTGGCTTCAATGCACGTTTTTTAATAGAAATGTTGAAGAATTTAAGTTGCGAAGAAGTATCTTTGGAGATGTCAACTCCAAACCGTGCCGGCTTACTGCTGCCACAGGGTGGTGATGAAAATGAAGATGTGCTGATGCTGGTTATGCCGGTTATGCTCAATAGTTATGCTTAAGTGTAAACTTAAATTATAAATCCAAAATCGAGTCCGGCTTTAAAAACCGGACTTTTTTGTTCGCCGTGGATAACAAAAATTACGGTAAGCAGTTATATAGCTTATAATTAATATGGATACCAGGATAAAGGTTTTGTTTTTTATTGCAGCTGTGGCATGTTGGGCATCCTGTAAAAAAAGTGACGATACAGCCGCAACCACATCAACAACCAGTGTTAATTTAATTAACGCATCAACCAACAATATTAATTTTTATTTAAACGGAACCCGCATTAATAATACCACTGCCTATTATCCGGGCGGAACATTGGGCTATGTTGATATTTTAGCCGGCACACAAAATTACTCAGTCAAGATCAATGGTAATTCGGTGCCGTCGTTTAGTAAATCGCTCAATTTCAGCGCAGATTCGGTATACTCCTTATACGTGGCCGGAGCAACCGAAAATGATATTTTTAAAACTACCGATGTATTGGTTGCCGATACCGGTGGTAAGGCAAAGCTCCGGTTTGTAAACGCTTCGCCCGATGCAGGTACACTTGATTTAAAGTTTGAGGGTACACTAAACCAAACGAAATTTACAGGCATCGGTTATAAAACAACAACAAACTACGTATTGGTTGATGCAGACACGGTTTATCTGGCTGTTTATCAGTCATCGGCGCCAACAATAGCCGTTCGCCGCGATACCGTAATATTAACCGGCGGGAGTATTTATACCTATTTTGGCTATGGCAGTATAAAGAGCGCCACAAGCCTGGGTACCGGCCTTATAACTAACAAATAAAAGTACGTTAATGACTAATCAGAATAAAAGCGGTTTATTGGTTTCATTGTTTATGTTTACGATGCTGGTAATGCTGATACCTTTTATATCATCATGCGGTAAATCAAAAACCAGCTCCGGATTAAATACGCAGTTGCAGATCATTAATTTATCTTCGGATGTGGGCGCTTTATATTTATA
>NZ_JBFUKF010000046.1:0-22288 GCF_056400985.1 Mucilaginibacter sp. P4_G9
TTAGGAATGCAGAAAGTACGTACGATCGGTATAAAACTAGCCAATAAATGTATGATAATGGCAGGAATTGCTTACAATCTTAAGAAGTTAATTAAATATGGAGGGAATAGGCTTTGGCATGAGATTTTAAGCTTATTAGAGCCTTTTAAGACATCTGATTTTTATTGYGCTTAAATCAGATGCCAGGCTAAAATGATCGCACAACTTAGTTTATTGTTCGTTAAAGGGTTAGTTGTGCAACAGCCACCTCCAGGCTTGTGTGYCCGCCGACAGGTAAACGCCATGCTAAGTATACGCCACGCAAATCCCGAATGTTATTTTATATCCGGGATTTGTATTTTAAGCGGGGCGAAAGAATAATATTAAAAGATTGACGTTAACAAGTTGCGTAGTTGATTTTCCTAAAGGCATGGCGTATATTGAGCATGCGGGCGCACAAGCCTGGAGGCGGCAGCGGAGCCAAGTATGGGCAACACCTTTAACTTTCTAATGAAGCAAGCTTCCAACTTTCATATAAAATCCCTATCTTGCTAATACCTATATAAGTGAATTAAGTGAGTAAGAGCATTAGTTATAAATTGAATTATGAAAACTATAAAAGAAGATTATTTAATCATCGACAATCTGGTTGATCTCTCATATTTTGAAACTCACGGCGAAACTATAACTGGTGCTTATAATACACAATCAAGTTGGAGACGAGCCGCTGAAGGCACGTATATTTTGGTTTACAATATATCTTATCAAGCTGGCAATCAAAAAAATAATAAATATTTGGTTTCATATAGCGCGACACTTCAACAGCAATGTATTTTTGATGATATTGATAGTGATGTAGCGAAGATAATTGAGATTAAGCAGAAAATGCATATTTCCCTGCGCAAGTTTCTTGAAGATAATTGCCAATCATTTTTTCACTTATTAAAATTTGAACTCCAAGAATTTACACAGGACAGTACAATTAGGGAAAAGGCTAGTATTTATCGCGTAATGGATGCAAAGCCGTTCGAAGAACTAAGTCAGATTGAAAGAGAAATGGAAGAATTTCATTATGGACAAAACGTTTTAAAAATAGTCGTAAATGAATAGAAGCTAAAAAGGGTTTTCCTAATTAGCTTCCTTGTTTATCAGTTTTATTCAGGTTACAGCAACAAATACTAAACAGCTATAAGTTCTGCTATTCGTTTAACAAATAGATGGTTTTCTGAATAATTTTGTGTAAATTTTAATTTCTATGTTAATCATACAGGTACACTTGAATACTCTGCGTCCGTTTAGCTTCTGGTCGGTGTTATCACCGCACCAGCCAAAGCTTGTATTTTACATATGCTTTAGTTGCAAATCCATATAATACCGGGCTTCCGTAAGGCCAACTGGAAGTGGTGCGGTGATAACATCGACCACAGGCTGAACGGTGTTATCCTGATCCATTGCTAATTCTCAATCTATTTTATAGTATAACCAACATAAAAGAATGCACTTGATTTATTGACCAATTGTGCCTCATGAAAAATGCTGTTAAATTGCCAGGCAATTCCGCCGATGACGCTGRTCGGTTTATCTTTAGCGGAAAAGAACAACCCCAGTCCAACATTGGTCGGATTGTCGGGCATCCGGAAATTTGTTCTGGAATAGATATTGAAACCAACAATATTGGCGTCATAGATGGTTGGAAGGTATCCAAGGTCGAGTTTAAGAGGCAAAGTGGTTACACCTTTATAGGCACCGAGCTTACCGGGTTGACCGGTGATAACAGCATTACTGCCGGAAGTGATCATGGTGGTGTTCAGCGTCCCGTCTTTCAGGTCGTCTGTATTGTTACTGCCTTTGACGCCGAAGGAACCGCCGAAAAGCCAGAATGTCCGGTGGGAACCACCTGAGGTTGCCACCGCCCATTCCTTGTTGAAATGTACGTCGAAAGCCAGACCCCATTTATTCAGGTCCGCTGCTTTTGCAGCCAAGGTATCGATCAGGGTATATTTATCATAACTAAGGCCACCGCGGAGGTATAGTGCATAAGGGTTAACGATAGCTTTGGCAGTATCGCCGCCAGTGATTCCCCAGGTCAGATTCAGGTTTCCACCGGCGTTAACTTTGCCTTTGCTTACCAAATTACCCAATCCATCTTTCAACTTAAAGGTAAAATCGGTGCCATAAATGAATTTATAGGACTTTAAAAAGCCACTAGTACCGTCATAGTCACCGGGTCGCATTCTGTTATAGCCCAAAGTTACGGACTCATTGGCAGAATTAACACGTACCCAGCCAAAGGGTACATTGGAAAGAAATATAGAAGATTCTCCCTTTGAGTCTTCAAAAAGGGTTTGTGCTTGTACCGCCAGCTTAGCGATTATGAGCAATAACAGCAGAAGGGTTCTTTTGAACATATCGTTTTAAGGTTAGGTTTTCATTTATCTTGTCATTGTCATTCAGGAATTTAATGGTTTTGTTTTTGCTGTAGGTTTTAAGCGTATCACCTTTAGGGGATGTTACTAAGATCGACAAGGTGTATTTTGCTTTGTTCTTTTTAGCAATTACAGCTGAACTGATCGGCACTATCGATATACCGCTATCCAGTTTCGCATAAGTGACCAGGATCAGGCTGTCTTTATCTGCATTGAAATCGAGACAGTCATGCGAATAATTCTTACCATTAAAATAAAACCCGCTAACGTCAAAATCTGTAAGTGTGCCGCTATATGACAAATTGATTTTGACGTAATTAGCTGAATCCGACTTGGCCAAAGGTTGAAGGCATCCGGACTGCAACAGAGCACTTGTGTCAGATTTGATAGAATCTATGCCGGACGAGCTGGTCGATGATTCAGTATTACGGCTCAAAGGGTTAAAAAAAAAGAGGATCAGCGCAATCAGTATACCAATGATTAGCACCCATATCCACCAATTATTTTTTTTGGGTTGTAAGTTGTTTGGTGTCATAGCGTGAAAGGTTTGCCTAAATATAAGCAAAAACAATTCATCATCAATGTTTTACGAGAAAATATCAGCGATATAGCCAATCTGCCGCTAACATCGGCTTTCAACTACAACTCATCGCAGGAAAACTTAAACGCTAAGCCAAAAATATTATAATATTAAAGAAATTCTAACACTAATTCCTCCTATTCTTTTTCTAAAGATACCCGGTTCTCACGGTTTCGACTATCAATTTAAAATAACCCACAATGCCCGAAAAGATCAACTCGAAAAAATAGTTTTATATTCAGAAATTCCGCCCCTTTGGCGAAAGTGTTGTGCGGCTGCATGCGGGAGGATCACTTGTGACTTTTGTAAACTAATCACATCGTAAGCACAGGTCGCCCCCTTGTTGATGTTCTCTGCTGTCTTATAGTAATTATAGCCCCATTTATAATTGTCAAAAAAACAATTATAATGCTATCGAAATGCGTTAGCCATACCACGATATTACACCTCAAAAAGAGCAACAAATTTTTATTCTTATTAAAAAGATATACATTTGTTAATAATTGTTAAAAAAACAATTATTAATTATTAACCTCAAAAAATTAAACCTGATGTCTGTTAAGCGTGTTTTGCCGGCACTATGCCTGGCGATGTTGTTTGTTGCTGATTTGGCCCATGGCCAGGGTAGCTCCGTTTTAGGTGTTCAAAAGGCGAAAATCCCTGCCGCAAAACCCATTAGTAAGGATCTTTTCGGAGTGTTTTTTGAGGACCTGAGCTACGCGGCTGATGGCGGCCTTTACGCCGAACTTATTCAGAACAGTTCATTTGAGTACAGCGCGAGCGACAGGAAAACATGGAACCCGCTAACCAACTGGGAATATACTACCGAGGGCTATGGCTACGGTACAATATCTGTAGAAACAGCTAAACCGGTGCACCCCAATAACCCGCACTATGTGCTGCTGAATATCGACGATGCCGGGCAGCAGGGTGTGGGCATTACCAATGCCGGTTACGATGGTATCAGCATCAAAGCAGGCCAAAAATATGATTTCTCCATCTATGTAAGGCAAATATCGGCCAAACCTGTTGGCATGCAAGTGCAACTGTGCGGAGACAAGGGTGCGGTATACGGAACATTTTCATTCCAGACCCAGGCCGGCGCATGGAAAAAATATACAGGGACTATTACCGCCACAGAAAGCGCCGATTCGGCAAGGCTTACGGTGCTTGGCAGGGAACGTTCGGTATTGGCTATCGACGAAGTTTCGCTGTTTCCGCATAATACCTTTAAAAACCAGCCCAACGGGCTGCGGGCCGACCTTGCCCAGGCCATAGCCGGTCTTGAGCCTAAGTTTCTCCGTTTTCCGGGTGGCTGCCTTGTGCACGGCGATGGCGTTAATAACATATACCGCTGGAAAAATACCATAGGCCCTGTTGAGCAGCGCGCACAACAGCGCAACATCTGGAACTACCATCAAAGCACCGGTCTGGGCTTTTACGAATATTTTAGATTTTGCGAAGATATTGGCGCCAAACCGCTGCCGGTAGTGGCGGCCGGGGTAAGCTGCCAAAATTCGGGTGGAACCTGGCGAATAGGGGGAACCGGCCAAAAAGGAATCCCTTTGACCGAAATGAAAAGCTATATCCAGGATGTGCTCGACCTGATAGAATATGCCAACGGACCCGCCACCTCGGTTTGGGGTGCTAAAAGGGCGGCAGCAGGCCATCCCAAACCTTTTAACCTGCAGTATGTGGGTATTGGCAACGAGGATAAGCAAACCRATGATTTTAGAGACCGCTTTAAAATGATATACGATGCCGTACGCGCAAAACATCCCGAAATTACCATCGTGGGCACGGTAGGCCCCGCACCCTCGGGCGAAGATTATGATCTGGGATGGAAGTTTGCCGACCAGTTATCGGTGCCCGTTGTTGATGAACACTTTTACGAAAACCCCGAATGGTTTCTGAAAAACAATAACCGGTATGACAGCTTCCGCAGGCCAAAATCAAAGGTATACATCGGCGAATATGCATCCAGGGGTAACAACCTTATCAACGCGCTTTCGGAAGCCGCTTTTATGACCAGCCTTGAACGTAACGGCGATATTGTGCAAATGGCATCCTATGCGCCGCTGCTGGCCAACCTTAAACATACCTCCTGGAACCCCAACCTCATTTATTTTAATAACAAAACCCTGGCGCCTACGGTAAATTACTATGTTCAGCAATTATTTTCGGTTAACCAGGGCGATGCGTATATCCCCGGTATAGTATCATTTAACCAGCCCGCCGCCCACGCCGACTCAACCCTGGCTGCATCATGCGTTCAAAACAGCAAAACCGGCGATATTATTTTAAAAATAGTTAATGCCGGTCCGCAGGCTGCAACTGCCAGTGCAAATTTGTCTGGTCTGGGCGTGGTAGCCGCTAAGGCCGCAATTGATGTGCTACAAGGCCAGCCTACTGACAAAAATACCATTGATCAGCCAAAAAATATCGTGCCGTCACACGCTGAAATCAGTATATCACAACTGGGCAGTTACGCCGTACCACCATATTCTTTAAGTGTGATACGCATCAGTTTAAAAGCAAATTAATGGCCCTTTTAGCCTCCCCTGAGGTCGGTTATCTTTGTAATGACGGCCTATTTATTGTTTAGGGATCAAAAACTTTCGTTTTCCCCGAAGTGTCAGCAGGCCAGCTTCGGGCGAAAACGGTAGAGTTTGCGATCCTGTACAGTTCGGGATTGCTTCGTACCTCGCAATGACGGTTTATTTATAGATTTACCAATGATAAACCAATACACTAACATTTGATATTTTGACCAGGAAAGAGATAGATGCATTTATAATAGCTCATTTGCTGAAAAGAATACCAATTTCGGCGACTGAACAGGAGCATTTTTGCTCATTGATGACAGTTCGGAAAGTTTTGCCGAGGCAGTATTTATTGCAGGAAGGAGATGTATGTAAGTATGAATTTTTTGTAGTGCAGGGATTCCTCAGATCCTTTTTTATGGACGACAAGGGAAACCAGCATACCCTCAATTTTGCTATGGAGGATTGGTGGATTTCGGATACCAAAAGCTTTCTTCGGGAAACTCCTTCCTCCATAAATATTATAGCGCAGGAACTGTCTATCGTATTGCAGATCGACAAAAAAAGTATCGACCAGCTATATAAGGATTTCCCGGTTTTTGAAAGATTCTGGAGGATTTTGAACCAGAATTTTAATATAGCACAAAACGAGCGGCTTTTGAGCGCCATTTCAATGGACGGCGCTCAGCGGTACGAGGCAATGCGTAAAAAATACCCGGCTATTGAAAACCGCATGCCTCAAAAACATATAGCATCCTACCTGGGTATTACACCGGTATTTTTAAGCATGATCAGGAGAAACAGTTAATCCGTTCAACTAATTTAACGTTAAATATTAAAATAATTGAACACCGGACAATTTTTCTGTTTCCATATTTGACCTGTGCAATTATTTAAACATAATACCAACGTTATGAAACTTGATCATGCAGCTTTACAGGTGAAAAATATGGATAGCGCGATAGCTTTTTATACCGAAAAATTAGGTTTCGGCTTAAATCACAGGGCCATAAACGAAGAGGAACAGGAGGAGTATGCCTTTATTTCGTCCGGAGACGTTAGGATTGAACTGATAAAGGATTTAACTAACAATTATGAACCCGGACCTTTGAAAAAACCATACTGCCCCCACCTGTGTATGGAAGTTGACGATATGAAAGCTGCCCTTACAAGCCTTGAATTAATGAATATTCAAATTTTAAGAGGTCCGTTAACTATCGAAAATGAAGAAACCTGGGTGTATTTTTCGGACCCCGATCATAATGTACTTGAATATATTCAATGGTATAACAAAAAGTGAGTGGGTTGATGAGGCTGTGAAATACCGTAATGGCGTTTAGGACCAAACTTACGAAGTTTTTGAAACTTCGTAAGTTTTTACAATCACGTCATCGCTTATAAAGCGATGAAATTACTTCTTCCACTCATTATCTACCAATCGCCAAATCCCCGTTGGGTTAGCATGCTGCAGGGCCAAAGGCAACAAACCATCCGGGCAGTTTTGATAACATACCGGGCGTACCCAGCGTTTTACGGCATTGGTGCCTACCGCGGTAAAGCGGCTATCGGTTGTAGCCGGATAAGGGCCGCCGTGCACCATACTGTGGCAAACTTCGACACCCGTTGGTACACCATTAAACAGGATGCGGCCGGCAACAGACGGCAGTAATTGCAGCAGACTTGCATGGGCTGCAAAATCCTCATTGGTACCCATCACCGTTGTGGTTAGCTGGCCCGATACTGATTTTAATACTTTGATCAGCTCCTGCTCATCTTTGCAGCTCACCATTAAAGAGTATGGACCAAAAACTTCTTCGTGCAATAAAGGGTTATCCAAAAATGTTTCGCCGCTAACCAAAGCAACGGTTGGCAGGGCCTCAATATCACTGGCCGCGGTGGCCGATTGTTGTATCACTTTTACACCATCCTGCTCAAGGGCGGCATGGCTCTTTTTTTGGTATGCCGAATGGATACTGGCATGCAGCATTTTTGCAGGCTGCACGGCCTCAATACCTTTGCCCAGGCCATCCAGGAAGCCGTAAAGCCCGTCGCTTTCGATGGCTATCATCAGGCCGGGATTGGTGCAAAACTGGCCCATACCCAAGGTAATGGAACCGGCATATTGCGCAGCAAGGTTAGCCGCGTTTTTATTTAATGTATCGGGTAAAAATATAACCGGGTTTATGCTGCCCATCTCAGAAAATACCGGGATAGGGTTTTTGCGTTGCGAGGAATAATCATATAAAGCCTTGCCGCCTACGGTTGAGCCGGTAAAGCCCACGGCTGCTGTATCTGGTGCCTGAACTAAAGCCTTACCGCTCTCGAACGAAGTGCCATGCACATGCTGAAAAACAAACTGCGGCATATTGCTGCCTGCAATAGCTTTTTTGATGGCGCTGTATACCATTTCGGATGTTTCGGCATGTGCAGGATGCGCTTTTACTACTACCGGGCAGCCTGCCGCCAAAGCGCTTGCGGTATCGCCACCCGCGGTTGAATAAGCGAAAGGGAAATTACTGGCGCCAAAAACAACCACCGGCCCCAGCGGGATCAGCATTTTGCGTAGATCGGGTTTGGGGAGCGGAGCCCTGTCGGGGATGGCGGTATCAATACTGGCTTCTACCCAGCTGCCTTCGCGCAGCATGGTTGCAAACATGCGCAGCTGACCTGTTGTACGTGCGCGTTCGCCGGCCAGGCGCGGAATTGGCAGGTTAGTTTCTTCGGACGCTTTTTGAAGTAAGGCATCGCCCAAAGCTTCAATTTCGGTGGCGATTGCCTCCAGAAACAGGCTTTTTTCTTCGATGCTTGTTTTTTGGTAAGCCTCAAACGCTGCCTGCGATTGCAGCATTACCTGGTTTATTTCTTCAACGCTCGCTTCTTTAAAGTTATTTGCCATAGCAGATATTTGTTTGGATTAAGAACGGTTTGACCCGTTAATATGTTTAAGCAAATATATCTAAAGTGAGCCGAAAGCTGTGGGTATTTTCTATCTGGTAGTAACAGGATTTTGTCTTTTTTTTAGTCCTTCCAGGTCGTGCCGAACTTGTTTTTGGCATCATAACGTGCCGAAACAAGTTCGGCCATGACTTTAATCATTAGCTCGCCTTGTTTTAATTAATATTTAATATATACTTGTTTACGGTAAATTAAAGTTACCTTTAGGAAATTCCATCCCCAAGCAAATACCGCATACCTTAAGCGTTGCCATTTTATAATACGGTGATAGTTAAGCTTTAACATAATATCAGCCTTTTACAGGCTGCAGTAACCGTAAAAAAATTCATATGATAGTCGCTAAACAATCCATTGAAACCGAAACCCGCATGTATATGTACGACCTGCTGAACACCGCCAAAGAATTTGGCTTTAAGGCAGAGGACAGCTGGGAGCTGAGCATGGTAACCAATACTGAAAGAATAAAGATCCAGAAAGATTATTATCCAACCATAGCCGCCAAAGTAGGGCCGGAGATTTTGTTGCAGGTGTTTCACACTATTAAAGCACGACTTAACCAGACGTTCCATAAAGAAGAACCCAGGAATGATGGACGTGGTGGGGCTGTAACCGAGGACCTTAATTACCTGGTTGCATTTAACCCTAAAAGACCGAGGACCTAATAAAGCATTACCCCTTTTGTGGTTTTAAATAACTGATTGCGCTTCCTTTTTAAAATTGGGGGCGCTTTTTTGTGAAATGGATTTAGCTGCTTTGTTAATGATATATTTGTGCGATGTTTAGTTGTAATTTATAATATGGTAGACAAGGCATTGAGTTTAAACGGCAGGATTTGGTTTGAAACGCCCGATGGTAAGTTATTAGGTCGTGGCCGGGTAGAGCTGCTGGAGCGCATACAGCAATCGGGTTCATTAAGACAGGCGGCTTTGCAAATGAAAATGTCGTACAGGCAGGCCTGGGAAATGATCAGTTATATGAATGAGCATTTTGGGTCGCCGGTGGTTATCTCACACCGGGGCGGTAAAGGGGGCGGTAGCGCCGAGCTTACCGAAAAAGGCCTTAAAGCAATCGAACAGTTTAAATTGTTTCAGCAAAAGTTCCAGGAATTTTTAAAAGAAAATAGTTCACTTATCCAGGTCTGATTGATCAAATAAGCGTAATTCCATAAACCGGTAAAACAAACCGGTTTGTTTTTTATTTATCGTTATGTAAATAAAAGCATAACGAATTGTATCTTGCAGCCGCATGCATAAAAACTATTACTTATTATTATTGATGTTGTTAGCTTGCAGCTGCCTGTTTGCGCAGGGCAGCAAAAAAGCAAAAGATACGGTTGCCAAAAAAAAGGATACTGCACAGATAAAAAAGCAGGAGCTTAACGAGGTAGTGGTATCTGCATCACGCATCGGCGAAAGTATTTTACGGTCGCCGGTAAGTATCGAAAAAATAACTGCAGCTGATTTTAAACGGTCGGCAGCACCATCATTTTTTGATGCGCTGGAGAATGTAAAAGGTGTGCAGCTGATAACCCCGAGCCTTGGTTTCCGGATAATTAACACCCGGGGTTTTGCCAATACCACCAACGTACGCTTTACCCAACTGGTTGATGGGGTTGATAACCAGGCACCGCATATAGGTGCGCCAATTGGCGATGCTATGGGCTCCAGCGACCTGGATATCGAAAGCGTGGAGATCATCCCCGGCACGGCGTCGGCTTTATATGGCCTCAATGCCATTAACGGCCTGGCTAATTTTATAACTAAAGATCCCTTTACCAGCCAGGGTATCAGCATTCAGCAAAAAACGGGCATCAACCACATCGGCGATTCTGAAACATCGGCCAAATTATTTTCAGAAACCAGTTTCAGGGTGGCGAAAGCTATCTCCAAAAAGTTCGCCTTTAAAATAAACGGAACCTATACCACGGGTTATGATTGGATTGCCGATAACCGCACCGACCTGAACGCGGCTGCAAATGCTAAATTAGGCATTCCCGGCGGGCCGGATAATCCTGGTTATGACCCCGTAAATGGTTACGGCAATGAATCATCCGACAGGAAAACGGCTACCCTTGGTGGTAAGCAATACTCCATTGCCCGCACCGGTTATGCCGAAAAGGATGTAACCAGCTACAATTTGCACAACGTGAAAGTTGATGTGGGCCTGGCTTATAAAATAAATAATAACACCCGCCTTACCTATACTTATCGCTTTGCCGACCTGGATAACGTTTACCAGCGCGCAAACCGTTTCAGGCTATCGGGCTACATTTTACAGCAACACGCGCTCGAACTAAAAAATAATATTTACCAGGTACGAGCTTATTGGACGAGYGAGAACACCGGCAAATCATACAACCTGCGTTCGGCCGCCGAAAACGAGGACCGTAACTACAAAGATGATAATACCTGGTATGCCGAGTTTACCAAAGGCTTTAATACCGCAACAACCGGTGGAGCAACGGTACGGCAGGCTTTGCAACAGGCCCGCCAGCTGGCAGATGCAGGCAGGTACCAACCCGGAACAGCAGCTTTTAAAGCAACGCTTGATAAGCTGGCCGACATCAATAACTGGGATGTTGGTTCGGCCCTGCGGGTAAAGGATGATATGTGGCATGTGGAAGGGCAGGTTGATATCTCCAATGCCATTTCATCAACCTTTAAAAAAGAAACCGGGCTCGATCTGTTAGCAGGCTTTGATCACCGTACCTACATTATTCACCCGGACGGTAACTACTTTATTAATTATGTGAAGGGTAAAGAGTACAGCAATATTGATTACAGCAAAACCGGTGGTTTTGTACAGGTTGCCAAAGAATTTTTTGATCATGAACTAAAACTATCGGCCACCCTGCGCGCCGACAGGAACGATTATTTCAGCCTGAAATTAAACCCACGCTTTACCGCGGTTTATTCGCCTGTGCCTGAACAAAATTTCAGGGTATCGTACCAAAGCGGCTACCGTTTCCCGAGCATTTTCGAGGCCTTCTCCAATGTAAACAGCGGTGGGGTAAAACGGGTAGGTGGTTTAAGGGTGGTATCGAGCGGGGTTTTTGAAAACTCATATATCCGTACCTCTATCGATGCTTTCCAGGCGGCTGTTAAAAATGATTTCAATGCAGGGAGCACTACCAGCGCGGCCATTGAAAAGGAGAAAGGCCTGCTTAAAAAAAATACTTACACCTATTTACAGCCCGAGCATATCAATTCATTTGAGGCAGGCTATAAATCCCTGTTTTTTGAGAGCGATTTAAGTGTGGATGCTGATTTTTACTACAACAGGTATAACAATTTCATCGGGCAGATTGAGATCAACGTACCTAATACCCAAAAACCAGATTCCATCCCGTATTACCTTAACGACAAAACCAAACAAGCCCGCTACCGCGCCTGGACAAACTCGCAGAGTACAGTTTACAACATTGGCGGAAGTTTGGGCTTGCAGTATAAGGTATGGCAAAAGTTTATTCTGTCGGGCAATGTATCTTACGCCAAATTACAACGTATGGCCAATGAGGATGCTTTGGAGGATGGCTTTAATACCCCGCAATGGATCACCAATTATTCATTCGGGGGTAACCGGGTAATAGGTAATTTGGGGTTTAATGCAACTTACAAATGGCAAAGCGGTTTTTACTGGCAGTCGTTTTTAGTTAACGGTAAGGTGCGGGCTTACGGCACTATTGATGCGCAGGTTAATTATGATTTCCTGAAAACCGGACTTAACGTTAAAATTGGGGCAAACAACCTGACCAATAAATACTATTACTCCTTTTTAGGCGGGCCAGCCATAGGCGGTTTTTACTATACCACGCTCACATTGAATATAAAGTAAATTCCTGGTTAAAAAAATAGCCTGCCCGGCAAACTCGGGCAGGCTATTTTTTTAACCAGGAATGGTTTAGATCACGTTAATCTCAACGTTGATGTTGCCCCGTGTAGCTTTAGAATACGGACATGTCTGGTGAGCAGCATCTGCCAGGGCCTGGGCAATTTCACGTTCTATACCTGGCAGGTTTATGTTGAGGCGAGCCTGGAGAGCGTAAGCATCGCCGGTTGAAACCAAATCTACTTCGGTGTCAACAGCCCCATCGGCGGGGAACCTTACTTTCATTTTACCGGCCGCAATTTTCATTGCGCCAATAAAACAGGCCGACCAGCCGGCGGCAAACAGTTGCTCTGGATTGGTGCCGCTGCCCTGGGTGCCGGGAACAGAAAGCTTAATATCCAAACGGTCATCAGAGCTGCGTGACGAGCCGCCATCGCGGCCGCCTGTAGTGTGGGTTTTACCTGTGTATAATACTTTTTCGGTTGGGGTTTCGGTGATTGCTGATGCATCTCCTATTTTGTTACTTTCCATTGTTTTATTTTTTAAATTGTTTTTATTGTTAGTCAAAAGTACCGCTGTATTGCCTTGCGGCCTATCACCAAATGGCTTAAGACGGCCAAATTGATCCTGAGTTAGACATTTTTAAATCTGGATTATACATCCTTGTTAACGCAAAGATTTGAACGCCGCGCGGAGTTCTTGTTCTTCCTTTTTACCACGCCGATCATCTGGCAATCCTGTGGGTTACTTTCAAAAGGAGCGCTTGCAAGAAACGACATTGACAGTAACGATATCAGGCCGATAATTAACCTGTTTTGCCCGTATTTGCAAAATGTGTTCATGATGCTTATTATTTTGCTGTACCTGTTGCGTTGTTGAAACCTGCCCTGGCGGCGGCTAAAATTTCGCCGTTGGTTTGGTTTTGTATCAGCCCCAATACTTCCCAGTTTTGAGCGTTGAACTCTTTTGGCAATATAAGGGTACTGCTGCCGGTTCCGGTGGCATCAAGCACGGCACGCTGTATTTTGCGGACTATTTGTACATGAGAGAGTATGTGACCGGCGTTTTCGCCACGTTCTACTTTACTTTGAGCTGCTTTTTGTACGATGGCCACAAGTAAACTAATATCCTTAAGGCCCTTGCCTGACTGGTATTGTATTATAAGCTTTTCTCCCTCCTGGCGGGCCTGGAGTGCCAGGCTTGCAGAAGGTTTAATTGCCAGCTGATTCGAGATAGCATTGCGAAGCGCCGGCTCATCCGAGCCTACAAACTCTGCCGTTCCGTTTACAACAACCTGTGGCGTATAAACCTGAGCGCTAAGCCACTGCCCGTATTGCATCTGCCTTTTCGAAAAATCGGCGCTGCTAAAAACATCTTTCCAGCCCAGGCGGTTCCAATAATCTACATGGTAAGCCAGTAAATAAACAACCTTGCCTTGTGCTTCCTGCTGTATTTTGGCCAGCAGCTCATCTGCAGGCGGGCAGCTTGAGCAGCCTTCTGATGTAAACAGCTCCAATACTGCGAAACCATTTCCGGCAGTTTTTGCCGTATTTTTTTTAACAGGGATCTTATCATCACCCATAAAGGCCATGATGGATAAGGCACTGATAATAAATCCTGTGGTAATTGCTAAAATTCTGATAGATTTCATTTTCTTTTTGATTTGTACCGCAAAACTATTTTGAAAGCGGGCGCTCGGTTAGCTCAAACTGGTCTGGTTGGACATAATCCCCGGGGAGTTGGGTAAATTGGGTGCTGAGGTGGACAGCCATGCAATCATGAATCCGGCTCAGAAACACACGGCAAGAGAGGCTCAAATAGGCCAGGGATGTGCGGCTACTGGGGTATCGGTTTTTCAGAAGGGAATACCATGACTCGTCGACAATATTGCAGTGTTTCTTATTTTATAAAAAATCTCATAGGCTTAATTATGATATTGAACCTAAGCAGTACAAGTGCATCTCCCTTAATATCAAATAAGACAGATAAGGATAGTAACACCATCAGATTAGTTTAGGTTTGATAAGCCATTATACCCGAAAATTCCGGAACCCATGCTGTTATTCAATTTTCCTGGAAAAGAGAATTGTTGGTTGTTTCAATAAAATTCTAAATGGATACCAAAGACATGATGCAAAAACAAATTAAGCTCCTCCTTCTGCTATGCCTGCTCAACACGCATTATTTATATGCTAAAACAATAGCGGGGACTTTACCCGTTAAGTTAGCCTGCGAATTAATGCCCGATCCATTAGGTATTGACATAAAAAATCCCGGCTTGAGCTATATTTTAAAATCATTTCAAAAAAACCAGAGGGACGTACATCAAACCGCCTATCAAATATTGGTATCCGGCACTCCTGGTTTCAAAAAAGGCGGTGATTTATGGGACTCAAAAAAAGTGATGAGCGATCAAATGGCATACATCCAGTACAAAGGTAAAGCGTTAATATCCGGACAGAAATGCTGGTGGAAGGTAAGGATTTGGGATCAGGCTGGTCACCAATCTTCCTGGAGCAAAACGGCAAACTGGACTATGGGCATCCTCAGCCCAGATGATTGGAAAGCCAGCTGGATAAGCGCACCTGGCGCAGAAAAATATGCCTTAAGCCCGGTTGGCTTTAAATCTGCTGATGCTGAATCAGCAGGTGTAAACAAATGGGTTCAGGTTGACCTGGGTAAGTCTTCCTCCTTTTCTGAAGTAATGCTGTATCCCATGTTTTTTGCTGATCAGGCGGGTTATGCTTTCCCCGTAAGATATAAAGTATCAGCTTCTGATGACCCATCCTTTAAAACAGAAACCATTATAGCCGATTTTACCAGGGAGGATTTTAAGAACCCCCGTTTTTCGCCTGTTCATCTTCCAACAAAAGGTGCCACCGGGAGGTATGTACGCGTTACTGCAACCCAGCTTGCTCAAAAGGCAACCGGTTATTCCTTCGCTTTAAGACAAATTGAAGTGTTTTCAGGGGGGAAGAACATAGCCGCCGGTAAACCGGTAGCTGCCCTGGACGGTGATGACAGTAATGGATTTTCCAAAATAAACCTTACAGACCGGGTTAGCGATTATAAAGATTTTCCCAATTACTCCTCCATGCTTTTGCGGAAAGAATTCGGCGTGAAACCAGCCCTTGTTCGGGCAACCATCAATATAAGTGGCCTTTCGGCATACGAACTAACTATTAACGGCCATAAAATTGGTGATTACCTGCTCACACCGGGATGGACAGATTACCGTAAAACAGTTTTGTACGATACCTACGATGTTACCCGGCAGCTAAAAAATGGGTACAATGCTATTGGCATTATGTTAGGTAACAGCGTTTATAATATACAGCCGGATACAACAAGGTATGTGAAGTTCCTGACAACATTTGGCCCTGCCAAGGCGATAGCACAGCTAAAGCTGGAATATGCTGATGGTTCTGCCGAGACTGTGATAACTGATAAAAGTTGGAAGGCATCGCCCGGACCTGTAACTTATTCCAACTTATACGGTGGTGAAGATTTCAATGCAAATCTTGAACCACATGGATGGAATAACGCAGGTTTTATAGCAGGCAAACACTGGGTGCCTGCTTTGGAAACTTCCGGTCCGGGTGGCATGTTAAAAGGTCTTTCTGCGGCTTCGCCTCCTGTAAAAGCTATTGACTCTATCTCCCCCGTTAAAATAAGTAAGATCAACGACCATGTCTGGATTTATGACTTTGGTCAGAATGCCTCCATGATGCCGGCACTCCKGGTTAGCGGGCCAAAAGGATCACGGGTTCGCATGATACCATCAGAGCTGCTGGGAGAAAATGGCCTGGTTGACAGGCGTTCTGCAACACAGGATGGGGTAAGGCCCGCCTGGTGGGAATATACGCTGGCTGGAACTGGAGATGAAAAGTACTTTCCTAAGTATTTTTACCAGGGAGCCCGTTATCTCCAGGTGGAATTGTACCCCCCTGAGCAGGGCGGGAATTTGCCAAAGGTTGGTCAGTTAACCGACGTGATTGTTCACTCATCATCCAGGCCGGTAGGCAGTTTTGAATGCTCCAATATCTTATTCAATAAAATTTACAGCCTGGTACGCTGGGCACAGCGCAGTAACATGATGAGCCTGATGACCGATTGCCCACAGCGTGAAAAAATGGGATGGCTGGAAGAGAATCACCTCAATGGTCCTGCGTTAAGGTATAATTATGATATGGCCTTGTTATTCAGAAAAACGATGAATGATATGGCGGATGCGCAACTGGAGAATGGTTTTGTGCCGAACATTGCCCCTGAATATTTTATAGCAGGCTCCCCATCGTTAACCAACGGGATGAGGAATTCACCGGAGTGGGGAAGTTCCTTTATCATTGTGCCGTGGCAGCAGTACCTGTTCTCAGGTGATGTGTCTTTGTTAGAGCGGTGCTATGACCGCATGAAACGATACGTTGAATTTTTGTCCAAAGAATCTGTTAATAATATCATACACACTGGCTTGGGCGATTGGTATGATATCGGCCCGAAAGAACCCTGGGGTTCGCAACTTACACCGGTTTCATATACCGGGACGGCAATATATTATTATGATAACTGGATCATGTATAATATTGCTAAAAAGCTGAATAAAACTGCAGATGCCGGACTATTTAAAAATGCATCGGAGCAGATTCGTATGGCTTTTAATAAGGAATTTTACAAGCAGGCAACCGGAACCTATTCAACCGGTTCGCAGGCCACCAGTGCCATGGCTCTTTTCTTTAATTTCACAGAACCGGATAACCGCGAAAATTTACTAAATAAGCTGGTTGACGATATTCATAATCATCAGGATAGTTTTACAACAGGGGAGGTTGCTTACCGCTTTCTGCTTCGCGCATTAGCCGATAACGGTCGTTCGGATGTAGTTTATGCTATGAATAATCAATCTGATAAACCGGGTTATGGTTACCAGATTAAGATGGGAGCCACCAGCCTTACCGAAAAATGGGATGCAGGAGTAGGTAATTTTGGCTCACAAAATCATTTTATGTCCGGGCAAATTAATGAATGGTTTTTCAACAACCTTGTAGGGATCTGCCCGGCAGAAGATGGCCCCGGTTTCCGGAAATTCGTAATCAAACCAGATTTCGTAAATGATTTGAATTGGGTGAAAGGTAGTTTTACTTCGATAAGCGGGGACATCAGCGTAGCGTGGAAAAGGATTGCCGGTAATTTAGAGCTGGATGTAATTGTCCCGGAAAATACCCATGCGCTACTATACCTGCCAGCTTCGGAACCAAAGCAGGTTTTTGAAAGCAATAAACCTGTATCTGAATCTGTTGGTGTAAAATTTTCCAAATCAGAAAACAACAAATTAGCTTACGATCTGGCCTCTGGTAAATATCACTTTGTGGTTAAAAATAATAAATGATTATAAATAATTTAAACGTTAACCTGTTTTAACGTGAACTAACTCCTGAAAAAGCGAACACCTTAAACAAAAAACGCCCTAAATAATTTATTTAGGGCGTTTTTTGTTTAATAGAATGTGCCTGGCGGAGAGAGGATAATTAAACTGAGGTATATTTTATAGTAGAACACTTTTTAATAGAAATAGACAATCAAATGAAACCTTAAATAGGTTTTTGGTGTTCATTTGAAAGCTACACAGCTGAAAGATCATCACAGAAGCCATCTTCGTCCTGCCTGGAAGCTTATTTGTATTTTGTTCAATCTATGATAAAACCAAAAATCATTCCCGAGGTATTTGCTTTGCGGGCTATTATTGAGAACCTTGAGGATGCGGTAGTTACGCACGATCTCAATCATATTATCCTCAATTTTAATCCGGCGGCAGAAAAAATGCTGGGCTTAAATGCAGAAGAGCTACATGGTTATGACATCCGCAAATTAATACCCGCAGAGCTGCACACCGAACACGAGCAAATATTCAATACCCTGCTTGAAGGAGAAAAGGTCTCCCATTTCAGAACATTAAGACAATCTGCCGATAATCGTGTTTTTCCTGTTTCGCTCACCGTTTCCCCGGTAAAGGATGAATCAGGCAAGGTTATTGGCGCATCCCATATCCTGCACGATATCACTGCCGAAAAGGAAGCAGAGGTTAAACACAGCATGCTTTCGGCCATTATTGAAGATTCTGAAGATGCGATTATCAGTAAAAACCTCGATGGTGTAATTACCAGCTGGAATAAAGGGGCTGAAGCCATATTTGGTTATAGGCCGGAAGAAGTAATTGGAAAACATATTACCGTATTGATTCCGGAAGAAAGAATACATGAAGAAGACACGATTTTAGCGAACATCCGACAGGGAAACAAAATCGCGCACTTTGAAACGATAAGGAAGAGCAAATCAGGCGGGCTCATACCTATATCACTTACTGTTTCCCCTGTACGGGATAAGCAAGGTGAAATTGTTGGCGTATCCAAAATAGCCCGGAACATAAACCATAAAAAACTGGCAGAGGAGCGGCAGGCCATCCTGGCTGCTATCGTCGAAAATTCCGACGATGCTATCATCAGCAAAACGCTGGGGGGCATTATCACCAGCTGGAACAAAGGGGCCGAAAAGATCTTTGGTTACAAAGAACAGGAGGTAATCGGCAAACATATATCTATTATCATCCCGCCCGACCGGATGGAGGAAGAAACCGGGATTCTCAATCAACTTAAAGCCGGCAATTCGCTCGAACATTTTCAAACCATCCGGATCGGTAAAAATGGAAACCTGATCCATATTTCGCTCACTGTGTCGCCGGTTAAGGATGGCCAGGGAAAAATTATCGGCGCATCCAAGATTGCACGGGATATCACCCGCGAAAAAGAAGCGGAGGCTACTATTAAAGAGCTCAGCCGTAAAAAAGATGAATTTATCGCCATGGCTTCCCATGAACTCAAAACGCCGCTGACTTCCATGAACGGTTACCTTCAATTACTCGGCAGAAGGGCGATAGAACCCAACAAGCCATTTGTAGAAAAGAGCATCAGGCAACTCGAAAAACTTAACGCGCTGGTAAATGACCTCTTTGATATATCGAAAATTCAATCCGGCAAACTGCAGTTCACTTTTGAAGAGTTTGATATCTTGCAACTGGTACAGGAGATACTTGACCCGATAATGGAATCGAACCCGACCTTTCAATTTCATACAAAGCTGGAGGCTGATGTATACATAGAAGCTGACAGGATGAGAATAGAACAGGTAATTACCAATTTGGTAGTAAACGCAATAAAATATTCGCCCGATAGCCGTAGTATAGACATTGAGCTGAAGCGAAAGGTGGATGAACTAATCTTTATGGTTGAAGATCACGGCATAGGTATAGATGCTGAGCATCTGCCGCACATCTTCAACCAGTTTTTCAGAGTGCAGGGCCCAAGCAAAAGAATTTCGGGTTTAGGCCTCGGCTTGTTCATCACCAGGGAGATTATAGAGCGCCACAATGGTAGAATATGGGTGGAGAGCGAGCCTTGTAAGGGCTCCCGGTTTTTCTTCACCCTTCCGTTAAAACAAACAACGGAGGTGAAGTTGTCAACGGATAATTACCATTTTCGTTGTTAATATTCAGTCATTGCGGTAACCTATTTTGGCTTTTTCCCCTGGCTTTCCTGCCAATACATTTGAGTTACCATCAGCCATCCTATTCAACTATCACCCGTACACGTGCAAGGTTTTGGATACGGGTAAAAGGATTTGTGACGTCGCCTTGCCGCTGTGATACACCCTTCAACGTAACAAAATAAGTTCCTGGCCTGGAAAAGGTGTAGGTGGTCTTCAGTATTACACGTGAACCTGTTTTATTAGTTGGTGTAAGTGTGCCTTTAACCGGGAAGGTGCCATTCCCCTCAAAATCCCACGCTGCCGCTACCACCTTGCCTGCGTGCGGAGGCACTTCAATTGTGCCATTAAAAACAACTGGCTCACCGGGCTTTACTTCGGCACGGTCGGTGCTGTTGACCTGCAACGTTACAACCGGCTGTATACCTTTGCGCTCCCCTGCAGAAGCGGGTACAACGACTTGCCCGTCCACTATTTTATAATTTGTAGTCGCAGCAGGGGCAAGTCCTTTTTCCACCCAGGCACTTAAATCAAGTAGGGCCTGGTGTAACACAGCGACGTAGCTGACAACGTGGGTTGGAGCATTGGGATTTGATAAGTCGCCGTGATTGGCGTGGTCAGTAAACCATAGCCGGAAATTGTTATCCAGGCTGTCGCCCATGTTTTCCCGCAGTTTGGTCCGGTACCAGTCCGCTTGCCAGGGGAAAGCTTCGCTGTCCCACAACGATTCCACCAAGATCATCTTACCCTTGAACTTGCCCTTTGGTAACACCCCGGAAGCACCCCGGGTAAATATTGGCCCAAGTAGCATCGGACGTTGCGGATATATCGGCTTGCCGGCCGGATCACGAAACTGATCCCATACATAATATTCTTTACCGGGTACCTGATGACGATGATAAGTTTGTACAGCGAGGAAGTTGGAATTATCTACCTGTACAGTATCCCCGGGCTTTACCTTGGCAAGCCAAGTGCGGCTGTTAGTAGGGCTAAGAACAACCTTATCATCCGCAGTTTTGGTTATTTGCAAAACCTGGCCGGCAGCAGCCCCACTTTTTATGATCAGATCGCCGCCGATAAAATTAACATCAGGCAGTGTGTCCTCCAACTGAAATGCAACAGGCATAGCCCCTTCCTTTTCACCCATGCTTTTCCAGGCTGCATCGGCAGTCCCTTTTTCCTCAGCTGAAAGTGGTGCGGCCAATCCTATCTTGACGGCTTCGTCATTCGTTACCCCTGCTTTTATCCTACTTGCTTTTTGTATTCGTGCTTTTAAAAGAGATGCGGGTGGATTAGCCCCCAGATAGCCGGGAACGTGCCAAAAATCTTCCTTGAAGTACTTGGAGTCGATCCCGACGATACTCTGGTAAAGAACCAAGAAACCATGAACGCCCATTGTTTTATAAGCGAACCAGGCCTTTGGCGGAAAACCCATTTTGGTTGCCTCTTGCAGTGCCCCCTTTTCTTCGGCGTTGAGCCCGGCATCCACAGCCACCCTGCTTCCAGGTTCCAATGCATCTACAATGCCTGGAAGTTTGTCGTGTAGTATCCGCATCGCATTCATGCGCACGGTGAAGACGTTGGGGATAGCCACAGGCGAACCCATAACAAACGGAACAACACCGTCCCATACACCTTCGGTGTTTTCAACGCTGCCAAGCGTCCGATAAGCACCACCACTACCACCAAAACCGTAGCCGTATGGCCGATTTTCGCTGCCATAAACCTGGCCCGCAATCACCCGTGAAAATTGGGCTGAAGCTGCATTGGCACGGTAAGCTCCGATGGTAGGATCTGCATTAAATTTAGGCTTAGAAAAATCAATTTTTCCGCCACCATTCGTCTCGATAAAATATGCACCGCTATTACTAGAGAAGCTTATCATGTCGTCCTCTCCCTTTGCATTTTGTGCAAGGTTTTCATTGTCCGGGAAAGGAGTAAAGTATTGAAAAAACCTTCCCTGATACTGTTCTTTTGGCGGAAAGTAAAAAGAGAAACGGGTTTCAGTTCCCTTGAAGCCCCCGTGAACATAACGATGGCGTACAGGTTTATCCCGCCATTCGTCCAAATCCACAAAGGGTTCTTTGAAAAGCGAGTCTTTTGTTTTGAAATTTTTAGCAAGCTCCTGGCTTAACTGTGGCAAATTGTTTTGAGCCTTAACAACAGAAGAATAGGTAAGTGCCAGACAAAATAATAGTTTATAAAAATATATATATCGCATACACAATGATTTTTATTGATTTACTTTTTAATTATCATTATTTCTCATCGGAAATTCCACAATCCAATAACAATGGAATTTGCCCAATCGGAAAAAAGGAGGATTCATTATTAAATTGCACCATCTTACCTTCTTAGTCCTATCACAAAGTCTCAATAATTGAAAACTTAAAAAAATACGCCTTTTGCCATTTTTGATACAATATTTACATCTCTTACTT
>NZ_JBFUKF010000047.1:0-22286 GCF_056400985.1 Mucilaginibacter sp. P4_G9
CTGTAATGGCCACAACCTTACCCCCAGCATCTATCCAAACATAGTGGGGTAGTGAAGTATGAGGGAACAGCGACTTAAGTCCGATATCACTAACCACCTCCGGAAAGACGTATTTTTCAACGGTATTTTTCTGTCTCCTTGCGAGAAATGACCTGACAACCTTTTCTGACTGGTAGGTAACCGGCAGAAACTGCAGCTGATCTTTAAACTCGTTCTGCAATGAATCCATTTTAGGAATCATGGCTACACACGGAGAGCACCATGTAGCCCAGAAATCTATGATCAGCAGTTTACCTTTGAAATCGGAAATTCTGGCGGTATTGCCCGGATAGTTCAGCACGTTTTTTATTGTAATTTCGGGAACCTGGTCACCGATATGGAGGCCCTGAGTTTTTATTTTTGTCTGGGAGTTCGCCTCAAAAAAAAGGCAAAGCAATCCCAGTAAGCATATTTTTAGCTTCATTTTAATTTGTTTAGTTATTAAGAAAATGATTAGATGGCCGGATGCGGCTGATAGAATGCTGGTTTACTCAGGAGGAGAGATCAGCAGCAGCCAGGTATGGACAGGATAGCTATTCATGGCCTTTTCCTTCCTGCTGGTTTGGTGAAACCCTGTTCGCCTGGTGTAATATGTAAGCCGCGGCCACCAGGTCCATTAACTGATCAAAGAACAGGGCTACTTCTTCATCGGAGATATCCGCTTTAATGTTGCAATCTTTGGTAACCCAGCACTGAAAGAATTTCCAAAAAAGGAGTTGTACGGAATCAACATCGTTATCCCTAAAGAACTTCTCTAAGATTTCCCCTATTGTTTTAACAGACGTAAAATCGTTTTTTGTAATTACCTCTTCCATACCAGTGAAATTAGGTAAGCGGGCCAGACACTAAAAAGCCATAGGTGTGGACTCAACTTACCGATCCAGGGGCACCTGAGAGAGCCCACCAACGATAAGCGAGCCCACACCTATGGCATGGGCAAATCACTTACCGTCTCGTTGGTTTGAAATTTCTCAGGTTTCTGGATCGAGACAAAAGCGAATGCTTCGGATTTAAATGAAGTATCGCAAAACAAATATAATCTTTTTTTTGGTTTGTGGACTTAAAAGTCCACATTTTATAAAAAAATATACTTCAATTTCAATCGATTTTAAATACAGGCTTTGAAAAACAACTATCAGAAATTACAAGAATCATTCGGCAGTCACCTGAGAAAGCTAAGAGAAGAGCGTGGAATTTCACTTAGAGATCTTTCAGCCAAATGCGATTTAGATAGTAGTAAGATTTCAAAAATGGAAAATGGTAAAACAAATTTGCAATTATCCAGCATATTTGAACTTGCAAAAGGACTTGAGGTAGACCCAAAAGATTTACTTGATTTTAAAATCTAATCAAACTGTCTATAGATTATAATTAGTCGTCACTTTTAATTTCTGATAGTCGTATGCATTAGTACTATCTAATGTCGCAACTTCATCATAATACTTATTTGCCAGGTTTTTAAATGCATTAAATTGAGCTTTTCTCAACGCAATCTGCTTGGTATTGAACTTCCAACTTTCATCTCCCGAATACTGATAGCACAATTCCTTATATATCTGAGCTCGGAGCACCTTTAGTCTGACATCCGACATCTTTAGATTAATAGCTTTCTCGGCCATGTTTTTTGCAGTAACCAGGTTTTCTAAAGTAGCAGGTTCTCCAGGTGCTGGTTTTGCCATAATGCCATTAAAACGTGAATACAACAGCGCTCTATAAAATAAGCTGGAAGTATCATTTGGATTTGCCTTAAGCCTTTTGTTCAGGCTGTCCGTTAAGCCGACATATTTATTTTGATTTGGAGAAAGGGTTCCGTCGTCCATAATGATTTGGCCTGCCACTACCTTGGTAGGGGGTTGAGCATATGAAACACAAACATACATTAGGAAAAAAATTGCAAAAGACAATAATTTACAAGCCTTCATAGCAGATCGTATTAATGTTAAATACAAAGAAAAGCGATATGGATGAAACCAGGGAAAATTATAACTATAGGTTATAATTTTATTTCATGATCTTAAAGTTTATTGCCAAAAACACCAAAAGCCACAGGATTAATAGTCCAATTATAAAATAGAAATCCCCGCGTTTCCTGTTTTTTCTGGATACGTTCGATGCAAGGTCAAGTTCAGGCTTTTGCTGCATTAGTTCAGAGTTAATATAGAGAGTTCTGTTATCAAAGATATGGATATGTGGGGATATATACCCACACTTTTGAATTGCAAAAAGACAATTTTCGTTGCAGATAAATCTGCGGATGGCAAGCGATAAGCAAAGAGAGCATTTAATAGAATTCGGGAAGCATCTGCTCGCTTTGCGTAAAAAACAAAACCTGTCATACAGAAAATTTGCCCAGCTCTGTGATATTGATTATGCTGATGTTAAAAAATACGAAAAGGGCGAGTTAAATATGACCTTTCTGACTATGGTGGAATTTGCTAAAGGACTGAATATTGAATTGAAGGAACTACTGGATTTTTAAGGACTTATCTCCATAAGCATCATCAAATAAACATACAGCTAAATTAAGTTTTAACGAATCTGGGTCCTTAGAACTGATTCAAATTTAGCTTAACACCATGAAGCTTAAAAATAACCGTATGTTTAAAGCTTACGGAAACTGAATTTACCTATGGACCCTGGAAAAGAACTCGCATATGTCGTAGCATTTTATTTATCAAAATTTAATTCGGTTGCTTTACAAAATCTGGGCTTTAAAACTGACAAGCAAGCTTTCACTGAATTCGGAGAAAGACTTAAAGTGCTTCCTTCTTATATTCGATTTAGAAGAGATGAGTTTGATGTCATACACCCTCATAGAAAAGGATGGGTAAATAGAACACATTCCAAACGGACACTTGCAACTATAAATGCATTGTCAAACATTGATGAAAGGTCTTTTAGCATCATAATTAAAGACATTCTAAAAAGCAATATTGAAGATTTGGATGCTTACAATTTATCACAATTGCTTTCTATCTATTCTTATCCAAAAGCCAGCAAAGACAGGAGCCAGTTAATCTATTTTCCAAGATCTGTCACTGGAAAAAAAGCGGAAGAATATTTTATTTCATGGATTGCAAGTTCTGAAAATGAATTGCTTCCAGATTGTCAATTGAATGATTGCAGAGATTTAGGATGCGGATACGATTTTGAAATTTCTAATGAGAAGGTGAAATATATAGTAGAAATAAAAGGTGCTTCTGAAGTCGAGGAATATGGGGTAATGTTTACGGAAAAGGAATGGCTTATGGCAAATAAATATCAGGATGAATACTATCTAATAATCATTAACGATTTAAATAATTCTCCCAAGATCAATATTATAAAAAACCCAGGCAGAAATTTAAACCCTCAGGAACGAATTATCACCACTATTCAGATAGTATATAATGTAAGTTCTAAGCAATTATCCAGTTTACTTGAGTAATTTAGGAAGTATAATATTTCGAGCATTTGTTTCGAAAATTAGCTTTCTGTTATTTAAAGAAACCTTTATAATGAGTCGGCTCCATCTTACAGAAAGCATCAAAACTGCCGTTTAGCGTATATAATAACGGCTGAGCACTAAAATTGAAAATCCTGTACAAATGATAGTTGTTACTGTGCGCTTTTGAAAAACTATATTCATTTGAGGAAAAGAAAAAGGGAGTTTCTTTTGATAGCTTGGTTGTTTTAACTTCAATATATTTATCTGTTCCATTCAGATTTCTTGAAAGTATATCAAATCCCAGGCCGTCTCCTAAATCCTTTGAAACCCATTCTATGCTTTCTGCAAGAGTATTTTTTCCTGCATTTAATAACAGCTGTCGTTCAAAGCTAAGAGCGAGTTCTTCGCCTTTAAAACCAAGATTTCTGTTATTCTGTTCTTTTTCGAGGTAATTGATTTTTACCGGACGGTAACTTCTTTCATTCTTTGATTTTTCTTTAATAATTTCCGGTGGCGGGACAACCCATGTTGAATATTCAGGAGCTGTGGATGGGCTGGCGGTGCTTTCGGAGAAAATTTCAAGCAGGCTGTCAAAGCCCTTAATCGAATTTAGCTGTCCGCCAATAAATAAATACAATTTATCCCGCTGGAAATTATACAGCGGCTTATAGCCATTAATAAATGGCAGCCCCATTTCTACAAGTGCGGCGCTAATATTCTGATGCTTGAATTCAATTGAACCTTTGGACCTTTCGTTAAGTAAAGGGGCCAATGCGTCCCTGTGTGCGGTTTTATTTACTTTATTACCTTTCAGCTCATCTGAAAGCATAGAGAAATAATCCGCAACAATCAATTCTACCTCACGATCTGACCAGTCATTATTAGCCATAAAATATCTGAATAAGGTAAAACATGTTCAGGTATACTAAGTGGACAGAATTTTCCTAAATATTGCTTCRGCGAGTAATGGCGGGACAGCATTTCCTATCTGTTGCTGAACATGCATGAGTGTTCCTTCAAATTCAAAATGATCCGGAAAGCTCTGCAGACGTGCTGCTTCTCTTACAGAAAGACCGCGGTCCTGAAAAGGATGGATCAGCATATTTTTTCTGTAATTTGATATAACAACTGAAGGAGATCCTGCATCAAGTCTCTTGTAAATTCCGCTATGACAATTATCTACATTTGCATAGTTAGCCATCATCTCTATAGGAATTGCTCTCCAGTTTTGTCCCTGCTTGATATACTTGTAACGCTCAATTACATAATCTTCGTTTTTAGAAACAAGATTCTGACGGGCAGCAGTTGATTTTGAACGCATCGACTGCGCATAGCTGCTTACTTCGCTAATATCTTTGCTGTATGGAAGCTCCTCAAACTTGTCACCATTCAAAAGTTCAGGCAAATCTGAAATAGCTTCTTCTACGGTTACCCTTTTATCGCATTTTTCAGGAAACTCAAAAACCTTTCCCAGGCGGTTTCCTACCATTATAAAGCGGTTGCGGTGCTGCGGCACACCATAATCTGAAGCGTATAAAACCTGTTCTGTGGTTTCATAACCTATCTCTTTGAAACAGGCTTTAATTTCTTTGACAGTTTCACCTTTGTTAAATGTTGTTATGCCTTCGACGTTTTCAAATAAAAACCACTCTGGCTGAAGTTCATTTACAAACCTTACGAATTCGTTAAACAGATAATTGTTTTTGTTGAATTCGGTACGGGTTTTTGTATTGGACAGAGAGAAGCCCTGGCATGGCGGACCTCCAAAAACTATAAATGGCTCTTTGGCAATATGCTCTAAGGGCTTTATCTTGCCAATATCTTCGCAGAGAATGTTAACGGCCTGATGATTTTTGCTGAATGTTTTTGCAGCARACGGATCTTTCTCAATTGCCAGGCCGATACTAATACCAGCATTTTCGGCACCTAAACTCAGGCCGCCTGCGCCGCTGAAAATATCAATACCAATTTTTTTAGTAGCTTTCAAAATGTAATTTATTGACAATGAGTCTTATACGAAAAAATATTAATTCTGCAAATTGAAAATTTCGACCTTTGAAGGTAGCAAATAAGGCTTGCTTTTGAAAAAGGTTTTTTAATTAGTTACAACTGCTCAAGTCCGACACCTTCCATCTTTGCACTCTCATAGATCTGTGACAGGATTTTTGCCTGTTTTTCAGAAGGAAGATTGATTTTTCCTCCGGCCATTTTTGCAAGAACATCAAGATGCATACTGCTGAGGTTTTTGATTCCTTTATAATTACTGTAGTAATTTAAGATGACGTTCCAATCATTAGATGAAACTTTCATAACAAAAATCTGAGCATCAATTCCTTTGTCCACTGCCTTAGTTTCTTTGGCATCTTTAGCTTTGAAATTTTTGTCTTCGCGGAAAATAAAAAGCCTCGGATCTTCTTCCGGAAATTCTATGTCAATTTCCTGCACACTTTCCCAGCATTTAAAGTTTTTAGTCCACTGAGTGATATTGGCATAACCGGTAGCCGGGTGTGTTACGCTGTGATAGACTTTTTCCGAAATAAGCTTGAGCATTTCTGTAAGCGAATCGGGAATATCCTGCAGTTCCCATATTAGGTCGAAGTTCAGATCAACGCCAGAACCCTGGGTTAACGCCGATAAATAGGAAATTGTATAGGCGACTGTCTGAGCTCGAAAACCTCCGTCATACCACGGGGCGGCGGAAACTATTCGTTCGGTAGCTCTGAAAAGAATGACACGACAGATTGCATCTTTAAAATAAGATTCTGTAATTGCCAGATTATCCTTTTCAAGAATTTCATTTATTTCCTCGGCAAATTTTTTAAAAGCTTCCTGTGCACCTTTTGAAACAATATCCGGCCGTCTTCTCCAGGTAACTTCTGTTTTTGAAAGAAGTGTTTTATCTACTACCTGCTGTTTCGGATTTTCAATTAAAAATTTGTTTTTATCAGTCAGTTTCAAATATGCCTGACTATTCAGATATTCCCCACGCACACGCTCATAAAACCAGTGCGTGCGTTTCTGAGATCCTCCAGTGGCTGGTGCAAATACTCTGTTCGAATAGTCTTTCATATCCTTATGAAAAGGACTATTGGAAAAGAAATCTGAATTATTGATCTTATTCTGTGTGTTCGCATATTCTGCGACTTTAGATATAAATTCGTCCTGGTTCTCCGTTTTTTTGACAACAGAAAGCTTCATTTGGACGGCAACTTTTGATACATCAAGCTTCGATGTCATTTTTGCCGCATAAATAGCAGATGTAGTCTGTCCGCCGTTTACGATCTGAAAGTTTTTAATAACCTTAAGATTTCCGTCGTCGCCAATTTCCACCGATTCTGCTGTCGCAGTAATTCCATTATTATAAGCAAAGAACATTTCCGGTTTCCACTCTATTGTATTTCGAAGACCTTTATTTACGCCCCCTTTGAACTGCAGGAAAGTTCTTACATTCTGCTCAAAAAGCTTCTGTCCGTTATGCTCGTAAATATCGACCAGCAGATCACCTTTTAAAACCGTCAGATAAGACTGATAACTGTCATTTTCATCGTTAATTACAAGACAAGGAAGGTTTACATTGATATCGGATACTGCGGATTTTGTTTCCGACTCATATATGTTATGGAGATATTCTATATCAACTACCCTGAAATCAAACTGCACATCTTTTATGGTTTCCGCAGGAAGCTCCACCAGATTTCTTGTTGCCTTTCCATCTGTAAGTACCATCAGGCGTACCTTATGCAGCATTTTATTTTCAAAATACCGGTATATATTATAGGCCATCGAATGGGCTTCCGACGTTTCCTCCATTTCCCGGAACAATCCTTCCGTGGATTTATTAAAAAAAGCTTTTAAACGGGTAAATTTTGTTTCCAGCTGCGTTCTTGTCAGAGACTGAACAGAATCGTCCTGGTAAAACTGATGGCTCAGAATCGTCAGAATTTTTCTTTCATCATCGTAATCAAAACCATATGCTTCAACGCCTCTTTTAATATATTCTGCTGGTGTATAATTACTCGTCAGATCTCCAACACTCACCAAGTCTTCACATACAATTTCAAAAAATGACTGGGCCGTTAACAGGCCTCGTGAGTCTGCATCTATCAGCACTGACTGTATAAAGTCCTGGTGAAATTCTTCTAAGCTTGCCATTTATCAGATGTTATTTAAAGATGGTATATTCGTTTCAAAAGCTTTGCATTTAGACAGATCAATTGTATACTGTACTGCGGTAATCTGATCGGCAACTGYTGCTGAAGTTATTCTTGGGAACTCTACAGAGACGTTATAGCTTTTTCTGCTGTCAATAGTGTATTTAAAAAACGGTCCTTCTGTTATTCCTTCAAAATGACCATACTGATTTAATTTCCCCTCAAAACTGTCAAGCAACCTTGAATCTGCTGAAAGCTTCTCCCTTATATCATCAATTAAATCAAGGATATTCCTGCCGCCATTTGTTTTACTGACTCCGAATGCAACGAGGTAGAGACGCTTTGTATCAAATAGCAGCTGATGCATAGAGGATATTTTGACAAAGGGCCCTTTAGAGGTAATGTATGATTTTATTTCAGCAAGGAAATCATCAAAAGAAAAATCCTGTTTGTCAAAATCGGGACCAACCCAGGCACCAATAGCAGGATCAATTGGCATTACTGTCAGAACGTTATCATTTAAAAATGCAAGCTCTGCGAAAAGCCCCATCTGTAACTGTTCGGTCATTGTTTTTGCCGCTCCCATGCTTAAAAAACGCTGCCAGTGGCGCAGTCTGTTTGCAACTGTGCTGTATAGCTTAGATTCTGTTTCAGCAGCCAGGGAGCTATTGATCAGGTCAAGACACAGGGTATGGAAAATATCCTGATCAGAAGGATTCATTATAACTAAAAACAATTCATCATCGGCATTTTCATGTCTGCGAATTAACGTTGTGATGCCGCTTATTTTTGCAATCGGCTCAGCGTCCGCTGGAATATTTTTGAAATTTATTCTTAAGCCTGATCTGCCTTTATCATCCTTAATCCAGTGAAATCGGTAAGCGGTTTTTATTTCAACTCTTTTTGATGATGCCAGGTTWATTTTTGCCCATGGGTTGTTTGTTTCTTCAGTCATCGGAAGCCTGATCTAATTCTAAATCTCTTAGGAGATTCTGGTAATAAACGGTATTTATTTTCAAGGTTACGATATCCTCTTTTGAAGTCACATCGCCGGGAAAGCTGGCACCAATTGCTACAATTTCATCAATTCCGTATTCCTTAGTTTGCTCTCCATTTTTGTTAAAAGTGGGTTCGATTATATGAAGCATCAGCAGCGGACGCGGAAGATTCTTCCGAGTTTCCCCGCGATCTGCCGCGTGTTTTTTTCTCAATTCCGGGTCCTCTATCCCAATTGATTCCGCAGATCCTGATGAAACTTGTCTGTTCTGGATTTCAAAAAAGCCCTCCTTCTTATAACTAAACTGCCTTTTTTGCCGTTTGATCTCAATTTTTTTATGAATAAAAGGATGGCCGAAACCATTGTGAAGGGAAACATCCCAGTTAATATCTCGTTCTTCAGTAAATTTTTCGATATATGGGAGCGGCATTCTGGAGGTGAGGCCAAGCCGGTCGTTTTCAAAAGTCTTGAACTTTTTAAGAAAGCTTCCGATTATTTTCCTATCAACCATCTTCCAGATAAGGCTGCCATCAACTGGTTTCGGAACCCCAAGCGAGTCTATCAGGGACTTAACAAGCTCGATGTTTTTCTTTATGTCGGCAGGGTCGCTTCTAAGCCTGCTTGTTTCCTTTAGCCTTCCATCGAGTTTTAAAGAATGAACGTATTCAGTAACATTTTTCTGTTTGTTACGAGCCGTTACCTGAAGCGCGTTATCGGGGTTTTCCTGCACAGACAAGCCGAAATCATTAGGCGTCATACCTTTTTCAGCCATGAGTTTGAAGTCCCTGTATAGATCCTCCGTTGAACTGATAATTTCAGCAAAATCTTCAATTCGGTCTGCCGGCATAAAAATCCGGCAAAGATCTTCGTACCCTGGCCTGTATCCAAACCACCTGCCCATCTGCAGCAGCGTATCCCAGAAGATAGTACTTCGCAGAAAATAGCTTATGCTTAGTCCTTCAACAGTAAATCCGCGGGCAAGACTGGTACCTCCGATAACAATTGCATTAGTAACAGCGTCGTTTCTGTAAATCAGCGGGAGAGTGGTCTTCTGATGAACCTCTCTTACAATTACACTATCGATAATATCTGTCAGGCTGAGCAGAATATCTTTCCAATTAAATTCTATCTCTTTGTAATACTTTTCAAGGCTCGATTTTAAATCCTGAAGATGAAGACTCTGATCAAGAGCATCCTCCAGTTTACCATATGAAGTTATATCCTTAGTTAAGTTCGAAAGATATGAGCCAGCCTTTTTTGCAAGTTCTTTGTGAACGTCTGTAAATCTGGACGCATGTACCAGCATGCTGTTATGTTTGTTCCCCTGCCCACGGAGATTTCTGATGGCTACTACAAGGAGAAAGAGTCGGAGCGCTTCAAGCAGTGTGGCTGGCAGGAGATCAATCTTAAGATCCTTTTTATGATTAAGAGGAAGGATATCCGTCCAGTCGTTAATTGCAACCAGGGATTTTCTTTCAGTCTCAAGAAATATACGTCTTGCTCCAAAATAATTAGTCGGAGCATCAAGCGCATAAATAAAATCCTTTGGAAATAAGTCTCTTCCCAAATCCGCACTTTCAGCTTTATGATCAATAAATATATTGGCGTAGGGTGTTGCAGTAAAAGCGATATAAGCGCTTTTCTGAAAAAGACCTATCAATGTTCTCAGCCTTTTATTAATAATTGTTGGATCGCTTTCTTCTTTAGTATTGATGGACGCGTAATCAGACTCATCGTCGATAACAAGCATTGCATGTTTTACTATCTTGTTCACATACTGCTTCTGCAGCCAGTCAATAACATTTTTGAGTGTTCCCGAATTCTTCTTTATTACCATGAGAATGGGCACACTGATGTTGTCAAAATTCAGACCCTGAGCAACTTTGTCTGCATCGTGCTTATTAAAATCCTTTTCAACAGTTGTCAGACTGTATGGCAGCATTTCCTTTTTGGAGTTTCCTTTTCCTGCTCCAACCTGCACACCTTTGGRCTGACCAATAAATGATTCATTGAGTCTTTCTTGAGTCTGGTTCCGCAGATTGTTTTTATCACCGGCGATAACTACTATAAATTTATACCCTGCATCTGCAGCTTTGCAGACTATTGCCGCATAATTACCTGTTTTTCCTGACTGAACATGGCCAACCACCATTCCATATCTTGAGAATGATGAAACAGTTGGGTTTTCAATATTATCTAAGATAATATCAGTATCCTCATCTATCGTTTTGACTACATCAGGCGGAAGGGTCGTTGCAAGATAATCGGCATAACGAGGCCAGTAATATTTTAGTGATTTCTGCTTATTAAGCGTTGACCACCATACAGTATCTCGGTCCTGCTGTTCTTCACCCTGAATCAGGGTACCGTTAGAAAGTTTAACATTAAAATAAATTTCAAAATCAGTCGCCATCCTTGCCCAGTCTTCTTCTGATAAATCATTATAAGAATCTATAGAAAGTATGTTAGCAAAGTTTTCTGCGCCTATAGCTGTAATTACATTTCTGATTTTGGTAATTTCTTCTTCAATTTTAGTTGGCGGCAGCGAACCGTTAACCTTTAATAGCTTGTTATGAATATTCTCGTTAACAGCTTGGTAGCTAATTGTGTCCATCTTGTAATAGGTTTTTGCGGCCTTTGTATAATTCAGTTTTTAGTAAATCATCAATATCTTCCTGCGATAAGCCGGATGCAAGCAGTTTTGATGTTAGGTCTGTCATATCGGTTTCAGTAAACGCAGTCTGCTGTTTAATCAGGTGAGGATTTTTCTGAAGGTTAAATTGTATCGCTTCTATAGGAAGGTATGCTTCAAGGCCTTTTAACAGAAAATTAAGTTTTTCTATGCTGTCAGCAGATAAATCGTCAATCAGTGACCTGAAAAGAGGATGCTCCTGATTAACGGCAAAACGAATGTCTTCATTGAGTGAAAGAATTTCCCAGAACTGCACAATAGTTTTGTCTTCGATTTTTCTTCCTCTGCCAGTGTATGGACGTGAGCCTTTTTCGGTGGCTTGACCAATTACCCTTTTTAAATCTCTTTTAATTTCTTCTGACGGTCTGGCTATGGATTTTTTAATATCTATACCCCAGTGAGCATCTATACTGTTGGGAATATCAATTTTTATTCRGACAAGTTTATGAGCATCAAGCGATTTATGAAGCCCCCACCATGTGCCGTAAATTAGTATTCGGTTTTCTCTGTAAAGATAAAACCCTTGAGATTTTATATAACCTTCCTCAGTTGCATACAGTTCATACTCCTGCTGTGTAAGTTTAGAATGATGAGGAAGAATGTATGGCTGTATAATAATATTCGTATCATAAAGCCTGATTTTTTCTGCCGGCAGCTGCTGCGTTGCCGGATGATTCATATTAAATGGGTTAAATGGAATTAAAATATTTTGATTAACAAATATTTTAACGGCTTTAGCGGTTTCTGACCCTTCAAGATATTTATGAAACACAAGGGATAAATGCTTCCTCAGAAGTGCAATTACATTTGCAAAACTATGCTTGTCACATCGGTCAATATTTTCCCAGCAGACAAGAGTTCCTCTTTCCAGCGCATACAGATCCTGCAGAAGAGGAATATGATCGAAGTTCTCAGGGGTTATAAGAAGCCACTGATTTTTTTGTGAGATGTAATCTATATCCCATTGTCTTGCATAAACCTGACCATCCTTTTTTGTTATTACAGTCAGTTTTTTACACTGCGAAAAAGATGCAGTTTTCAGACCAAGACCAAACCTTCCTAAATCATTTTTCTTTCGTACATCCTTCGGGTTTTTAGACGCAAGTCTCATAGCCTCCAGCAATTCAGGCTCGGACATTCCAGATCCGTTATCAAGCATGGAAAAAACGAGATGAGGGTTAGGAACAGTCACGATTTTTATTTCCGAGCAACCTGCTGTTAAGCTATTGTCGATTAAATCGGCGACAGCGACTTCAAACGAGTATCCAATGTCTCTTATGGAGTCAATAAAATTACCAACATTTGGGTCAACGAGTTCTGTTTTAAACATATAAATAATAAGGTTTACGGCCTGATTAGGTCTATATGTTAAAAGTAGTATTATTTACAATATTCTATGTTATTAAATCGACTTATTGCAAATCAATTGACCTGTCAGTGAACTCATCGCTTTTAAAAAAAAGTCCTTTTTAAGATAACATTCCCATATTACTATGACATTCCACCCCAGATTTTTTAAACTTTCCTGATTTTTGACATCCCGAATCGAGTTTCCAGAGAGCTTGGCACTCCAGTATTTTGTATTAGATTTTGGTGAAACAGCATGCCGGCATCCAGGGTGACCGTGCCAGAAACAGCCATGGACAAATATGATAGTTTTATATTTTGGCAATATTATATCGGGCTTTCCTGGAAGATTCTTATCGTGTAGGCGAAAACGAAAACCGACTTTAAACAGATATGATCTAACCAGTAATTCGGGTCTGGTATTTTTACTCCGAATACGAGACATATTATAACTTCTTGTTTGGCTCGAATGAATGTCTGTCATCTTTATATGACTACAACATAAATGCCAAACTTCATTACACGTCACATCTCAAAAACCGTCGCCTGATAACATCAGGCGGCGGTTTTGGTGCTTTAGCAATTTTTAAGAACAGATTTCTAAATGATCGTCAGATTCCTAACAGCTCTGTTTTCACCGGCCTGGCGAAGCATTATTTCAATACCCTCTTCTTTTGACATCACCTGCCCGAATTCCCGTATTGAGCTTTCATCGCTATAGACGCCATTCCGGTCATTCCACATGAGCCATTCAATTATATCCTGTCTTTCAAGTCTATTAACCAGTGCAATCAGTTCTTCTTCGCTGATCTCTGTCGCTTTGATATATGGGTAATCGTTTTCCTTCCAGAAACTTTTATGCTTATGTATAAGTTCCATAAGGTATTAGTTCTTTATATTCCAGGTCTGTACATAAGCGGAGAGGTCTTCCGCTACCACCACAAGTTCATTTTTAGTCACAGCTATCCGTTCGGCATTTTCCGGCTGTTTAACATTCCGCTGCAGTTCCTTAAGATTTACAACCAGAATGTCGTCCTCTGCATCAAAATCGGCCGGGTCTTCAGCAACAATGAAAACGGCCTCCGGCTCCATATCCGCAACAGCAGAAATAATTTTGCAGATCTGCCCCGGCTTTGTCGGCATTAATGTATTCATAAACAAATTTATTAAAATTAGTCTGTTAAAGGTTTAAATCACCGGAGCAAATTGCCCCGATGATTAATTATGTCTCCAAATGCGCTCAGGATCTCAGCATTACGAGGTAATTGTCGTACCTGTGGGTAATATCAGGACCCTTAATAAAAGTTTCCGTTTTGTAATAATAATGTTCTTCAAATAAAGAAACCCGCTTTATTTTCAGGCTGATAACGTAGCGATAGCTCGCATTGATCCGCTGTTCACCCATAGTGCAGTGTTCTTTCAAAAGTTTTAATTCCCTTACACTGTCATCAAGGGCCAAAAGCGGCAAGATCAGATCTTCGACGATATAYCCCTGTTCAGGTGCGCTGCTGCTGTCAGCAACGCATTTTATAAGGCTTCCATCACTTAATGTGATATGTATGTTCGCACGTGTCATAACTAATATATTAAGGGTTAAAGAATAAATCTACCGCCACATCAAATTTTGGCTCGCTGAAGCACTGCGTCTCGCAGTACCGGTTCAGCTTGTGAGCAAGAAATGCGGTCCCGAATCCGTCGAAAAGTCTTTCGCTGAACAGATAGCTGCTTTTCTGAAAATCAGTTTTGTTTTTTCTAACCGCCGCCAGCGTTTGTGCCGACAGGCTGATCCACAGATCGGCAGAAAAAAACTCCTGTTTCCATGCGGCCCTGATCTGTTCGGCTTCCTTTTCTATGGTTTCACATTCCTGTTTCAGGAATTCGAGAAACTGCGGTATTTCATCAGTAAATAAGTCGTGCAGCAGTTTTGCCTTTTGTATGTTCTTTAAAGATTTCAGTGTTTTCATAATAGTCCGGTTTGAAGTTTAATGAGGGGGATTGCTCCCCCTCTTTTAATCAGTTAAAATGTAAAGCCCCTGCACCATGATCCGCGAAATTCCTGCACAGGTCAAAGGTGGTCTGCGCCCTCATTTTCGCTGTTCCCTCAATGATGGATTTAAATTTTGCTTCCTCGTTTTTGTAGTTCCTTACATTCTGGAAGTAGCCGGTCACAGCGTTATAGGTCCCGAAAACGGTCCCCGCTGTCGTTTCCATCTGCTGCGACGGGCTGCCGAGTGCATACTCATAAACTTTGTCAATGACATTGGTATAATGCGCTGACAGTTCATCCGTTTTGCCCTGTGCCAGTTGATTTAGGACTTCCTTATTCGGTGCCATTGCGATCTGTATCAGCTTCTTCACCTCTTTGTCGGAAATGCGCACCTGTGCCCAATGGTTAAAGAGGCTATCCAATTCATTGCCGAGACTGCTGCTGATACCCATTAAAGTATGTGCCTGTTTGATCCGGTCATTAGCCGAGGCGGTATGCCTGATTTTAATGGCATTGCTGTGGTTGCGGAGTGCAGCATTCAGCGTATTGTTGCAGACAATGCGTATTGGTGTAAAAGCTGCAGTGATGCTGCCGAAACCATCGTGTGAGGTGGTCAGGAATAAGTACTGCTCGATCAGATCGTCCTTGCCAACCTGGATATAACCCGGCAGTTTTGCGGTGATAAATATGCGTTCGCCTTTGCCTAAAGCCCCTGCGGTTTCGTACAGGATGCCGTCCCCGCCACCTACAATAGCGTCAAAAAATTCAAATGCATTGATGTTCTGTACAATTTCATAGTCCTTGCCGACAACTCCCAAAACCTGTTCGGTGTCTGTCCTGACGGTGGCAAAGTAATCCGGAACGCTGATCTCCGGTATGATCAGATCAGTATGGCCGTAATGATTATCCGTATCATAGGTAAACAGCGGTCGTTTTTCAACGAGGTAGTCAAGTCCTGCGTATTTTATCGCCTCCGCACTTGTCGGATACTGCTCTACTGTTTTACCTAATCCGTGCCATGTCCTTTCCTTTACACTGAAAAAGCTGTATTCGTTAGTAAGCTGGTTATAATTGAGATTGTGTGCCATGATTTCTAATGTTTAATGATTTAAAATGATGTTGTTTGCTGTTGTCAGGATGCTATTCCTGTAATGCCCTGAGCGCCTTTTTGCGTTCAAGCAGGATTTCCAGTATTTCGTAATTGTTTTCATAGCCCTGCTCTTCAAAGACGTAGGCGCGCTTTTCGTCGTCATACTGATACTGATCGTAATCATCGTCATCGAGAAAGATGTCCGTTAACACACCGCCCTTATAGGCAGCTTCACCGAATACAAGATTTCCGGGTTCATCATAGGTGTAAATAAAACCGACCCCGAAGTGGTCTGCCACCCTTGTAATTACGGCGATATTGGGCGACCATTTTGTCAGGTAATGCAAAATGCCCTGCTCCCAGCTGGTCTCAAAAAGGAAACCGCCTTCCTTAGCTGTGAACGCAGGTAACTGCCCCTTCCGCTCTCTTTTTTCTTTGGCTGCCATCGCATCAAAGAGGTTCTTTAACTGTTCCATCTGGCTGTGTTCCCCTAAGAACTCCACCGTGTTACTGCACCAGTTTGCCATGTTTTTGTTTTTTTAATGGTGAATAAATCGTTGTTTGCTTTTCCTGTTCCGCCTGTCTTTCCTGATTTATTTTTCAAAAGAAAAAGGGAAAAAAGAAAGCAAATCTTAGGGCCCGCGAGCCGGCCAAAAGGAAACGGAATAACTGGAGGGGACCCTTTGGGGAGGAAACCGTTTATGCCGTAGTCTTTTGGCAACCCCACGAAAACTGCGGGCGCGATTTTAGCTGCGCTTTTTACCCGTTTCGACTGAAAAAAAATAACTGATCAAACAACAATTCCTTATATTTTCGGGAAAGAGCAGGTGCCTGCCTGCCGGGAGAGCGGGGTGGATAAGCCAGGTGCAACGTACGGTCTTATCCGGGATGAGGGCCGGAAGCCCGGGAGGCAGGTTCCGGCTGTGCGGCCTGGTGATCTGGTGAGGAAGTGCCGCTTTGCAGAACGATGAGCCGGATCGCCGGGCGGGGTAATACACCCGCCTAATCATACTGCTTCAGTCGCTTCCTTATAAGCAGGTTCCCAATTGTTAAAAAGGATCTCATCAATTTGTGGATCGCAAAGAAGCAGGGGAACGGGCAGAGGCCTGTCCGGCAGGCAGGCTCCTGCCATGCGGCAGGAAAACCGGGTTTGTAAGTGAAGCCGGGGCGGGAACTGCAAACGTGGTTTTCCTGCAGGGAAAATGCATCAGGAATTGCAGCGGCATCCTTCGCAGAAGATACAGCGGAAAGTCCGCCCGCAGGGGATGCACTGCGTGTACTTAACGGTTGCCAGATTCGTCGCTTAATCCTAAATTTAATTATATTTATGATGTTATTAATTATAGATCTGCTTCAAGACGAGCTGTGCCGGTTATCTTCTGAAATCTCAGTTTATGGAAAAAAAACTGCAGGGGTCTGATTGCCCTCTTCAATATGCCATGCGTATGTTTGGCGATAAATGGTCACTGTTAATTATCCGTGATATCATGCTGTACGGAAAATCGAGCTATACTGAGTTCCTTCGTTCCGGTGAGCGTATCGCATCCAACATCCTGCAAAGCCGTCTCCACCACCTTACCGAAGCGGGGTTGCTGCTGAGGCGGGGTTCCATAAACAATAAAACAAAAATTCTATATACGCTGACAGACAAAGCCATAGACCTGCTGCCAGCCCTGCTCGAGATCATGTCGTGGGCGGATAAGTATGCCTCCAATGAAAGTACTGATACGATAACAAAAAGATTCAGAGAAAACAGGGAAGCCGTTGTGAACGAACTCCGGGACCAGATCCTGAAAGAAAGAGAGGTCACATTTCTGACCATGGTTTAAAATATAGCAGCTGACCGTTCAGCAATCCGGCTAACCATCTCCCCGCTATCAGTTTTTCAATTTAATATCCCTAAACAAATGGTTTAACAATTCCAAAGGGTCAGCGTCTATGGCCAGGGCAACCAGGTACAGCTCATCTGCTCTGAGTTTTGCTGAGGGGTTCATCGAAAGTTCACTCAGCCTCGATTTACTTATTCCGGTCTTACGGGAAATCTCCGATTTATTAACAGATTTTTTTGCAAGAAATAATCCGAAGTCTGTCATAAATAGTGATTTTCCATACTGATTTATGACTTTAAAGTACAACTGTTTGGGAAAGCTAAATAATTTCATTGAATATGTTTAGAAATTCTGTACATTTGTCCTGACAATCAAAAATACTATAATTAAATATGATTTAAATCCGTAGGGAATCATTAGCAAAAAGCTATAGAATTTAAAAGCTGTTCAACCATAATAAACTGGTCGTTTGATCAAATGAGCAGTTCATAAAACCGAATACATGAACTTAAAAACTTTAAAATGAGCCCTGATGAATTACTGACTAAAAAAGACCTGGAGGTTTTTAAAAAGGAGCTCTTTGAAGTGCTGAGGCCATTCCAGGAGGCTCAGGGATTACCGCAGCAAAAATGGCTGAGAAGCAGTGATGTCAGGAAATTGCTCAGAATATCGCCAGGGACATTACAGAACCTTCGTATTGCAGGAACGTTAAGCTATAACAAGGTAGGAAAGATATTCTTTTATAAAGCGGAAGACATTGAAAAAATGCTGAGTGGCGGTGAAAAAAAAAGCCCGAAAAAGAGATCCTGAGCCCGGCGCGATCCCAGACCTTTAAAGTGCTGTTCTATTTAAGATCGTCAAAAAACAAAAAAAGGGCAGACCTCTATATTTATATCAGGATCACTGTAAACGGTAAGCGGGAGGAGTGGTCCACGCAGCGCCGGTGTGAACGACAGGAATGGGACAAACATACCGGCAGGATGAAAGGAAACAAAGCAGAAGCAAGGGAAACAAATGCCTGGCTTGACACATTAAATACCCGTGCACATTCCTGCCGGCAGGATCTGTATGCCACCGGTAAATCATTTGAACCGGTACATATCCGTAAGCTGATGCAGGGTGAAGAATTAGATCCGCCGAAAATGCTTTCTGAAGCCTGGAACTATCATACCAGTCAGATCGCCGGCCTGCTCGGAAAGGATTATACACCGGGGACACTGGCCAAATACAAAACGGTACACAGCGTATTAAAGAAATATATTAAACTTAAACATCAAAGCGATGACATCCGGCTTGATGATATAGATTATCGGTTTGTCAGGGATTTTGATTATTACCTGAAAACAGATTATGGGGTCAAGATCAATACTGCTGTACAAATGGTTAAAAAGCTAAGGACAGTAGTGAAAATAGCTTATGAGATCGGCTGGGTGAAGCGTGATCCTTTTATCGCTTATAGGGTAAGACATGAGGAAGTTCACCGGGAATATCTCAGCAGCGGAGAGCTGCAGCAGCTTGCAGCCAGAAAGTTTAAGCGAAAGCGCCTGATCCTGGTCAGGGATCTGTTTCTGTTCAGCTGCTATACCGGTCTTTCCTATGCTGATACTGTTAAGCTGAAAAGAGCGGATATTTTAAAAGGAGAGGACGGCGGGCTGTGGATTCAAACCTTTAGAATGAAGAATAATAACCGCGTTCGCATTCCGCTGCTTAGCCCCGCACTTCGGCTGATCGGGCATTATAAGGATTATCCGCGTCTGTTTGACGAAGACTTCATTTTGCCTAAAGTGAGTAATCAGAAAGCAAATGCCTATCTGAAAGACATTACCAGCTTAATGGGCTGGACAAAACGGCTGACGTTCCATTGCGCACGGCATACCTTCGCCACTACAGTGACACTGACCAATGGCGTCCCAATCGAAACAGTGGGCCAGATGCTGGGGCACAAAAGCCTTCAAACCACCCAGCTTTATGCACGGGTTACTGATACAAGGATCAGCCGGGATATGAAGCCACTGAAGAAAAAATATGCCGGGCAGGAACTTTCGTTAACAGACATTATGGATGAATAGACAAATATAAAAATCAGCAGAATTCAGCTGTAAAGAAAACAGCTGTTAAATAAACAATGAAACGGGAGATACTGGTATTACCTGAGCACCCAGAATTTCATCAAGTCGATAAAAATTAAAATTATAAATATAATGCGTTTACAAATTGCATCAGATCTGCATTTAGAGTTTCATGAAAACAGGGAGTACATTAAACTTAATCCGCTTAAAGTAGAAGGGGATATTCTCTTACTCGCAGGTGATGTTGCTACATTGAGGAATATGGGTCTCTACCGGGACTTTTTTGATTTCGCAGCAGACAATTACAGGCACACTTACTGGGTTCCCGGTAATCACGAATATTACAACTCCGACATGGCCAACAGAGCAGGTACTTTTCGGGAAGCTATCCGGCCAAATGTAACCATGCTCAATAACTGTACTATCCGGCTGGAGAATATCCGTCTGCATTTTTCGACCCTGTGGTCCGATATTTCAGCATCGAAAGCATGGCAAATTGAACGCGGCATGATGGATTTTCATTTAATCAAATTTGAAGGACAGCGGCTGTCAGTGGAACAGTATAACCGGATGCACGCTGAATCAGTGGCGTTCCTGCATTCCGCTTTCCAGGGTAACCGCAAAGAGGATGAGAAGCATATCGTGGTCACCCATCACCTGCCTACGTTTCAGAATTATCCTGTTAAATACCTCGGCAGTCCGCTGAATGAAGCTTTTGCGACCAACCTGGATGAATTTATTGAATCATGTGGCGCCGACTACTGGGTATATGGTCACAATCATGCTGCAACCGATGACTTTCTGATCGGAAAGACGAAACTTGTGACAAATCAGCTCGGCTACGTTCACCACAATGAACAAAGTGCGTTTGACAGCGGCAGGCTGATCAGCCTTGATTAACCCAAACTCAACTCTTTAACGAACACGGACCGGACTGATAATCTCAGTGATTTTCCATCTATAATAAGAATGTGAAAAAATAATTTGCAATATTCAAAGTATTAATCGTAATATTGCAATATAAGATCATGGGATTAACAAAAACAGAGATATTTACGGAAGAGCAGAACAGATTAGCTGTTATGCTGAAAGCGGTTGCGCACCCTGCACGGATCGCTATCTTACAGTATATCATCAAATCCAGTACCTGTATCTGCGGTGACCTGGTAGATGAACTGGGGCTGGCACAGCCAACCATTTCACAGCATTTGAGGGAATTAAAAATGGCCGGTTTGATTCAGGGTACGATTGAAGGTGTAAGCGTATGCTATTGCATCAACCCGCCGGTATGGAATGAATTAAGAGAGCAAATGAGTGGCTTCTTTGCAGCTTATGATCTAAAAGCTACTTGCTGCTAAAAAAATTTGAATTAATTAATCGCAATATTGCAATAATAAAATAGAATAAACACCATGAATAAAGTAGAAGCGATCAACTGGAAAACATTTAAAGAAACCCTATTACAGCATCCTGACCTTGACCTACAATTCCAATATGCCGAAGGCAAGCTGGTAGATGCCGCTTATCATATTACAGAGATCAAACAAGCTCCGATCACATCGGTAGATTGCGGCGGTGTAATGAACGCCTGGACAGAGATCATCGTACAGCTTTGGGTGCCTGAAGGCGAACAGCAAGAGCGCTCCATGAAAGTTGGCAAAGCTTTATCAATAGTAAACATCGTAGAGAAAATGCTGCCGCTTAATCCGAACGGCACGGTAAAGATCGAGTTCGGTAATTCTGAATTTGATACCCGCCAGATGTTCCCTAACGAAATGATCGTGAACGGCGAAGCTTTAACAATTGACCTGCGCCCAGATGCCGTACAATGCAAAGCACAAACCCGTGGCGGCAGTTGTGGTACAAATGATAAAGGTGAAGAATGCTGCGCACCTGCGGCGGCAGAAAAACCAAAAGTACAATTAGTTAACCTGGCTGCACCTGCGGAAGCTTGCTGTACACCTGGAGGAGGCTGCTGCTAATTTTTTACAGATATGATTATAGACCAGGCACAACCCTATCGGGCAGAAGTAATCGAACTATTGGCAGCTGAGAAGTTACCGGTAGAAGACCTGCCGGAAACACTGGATAGTTTTCTTGTAGCTATACAGGACGGCATTGTGATTGGTGTGGCAGGGATAGAAGTCTATGGCACCAATGGGCTGCTTCGATCCCTGGCAGTGAAAGCGGCATACCGTAGTTCAGGAATTGCAGGGAAGTTGCTGAATCGTATTGAGGCCATGAGTAACTTAAAGCAGTTGTCGGCTTTATACCTGCTGACAGAAACAGCACCGGGCTACTTTGAGAAAAAGAACTTCCAAAAGATCACAAGGGAAGACGTTCCGGCAGAGGTGCGGCAATCATCAGAGTTCAGCCATGTTTGCCCGGTATCTGCTATCGTTATGAAGAAAACACTAAAATGAGTAAGAAGAATATATTGGTTTTATGTACCGGCAATAGCTGCCGCAGCCAGCTGGCTGAAGGTTACATGCGCTATTTTGCAGGTGACAAGGCGAATATATACAGCGCCGGGATAGAAACGCACGGTGTCAATCCCAAAGCTATACAAGTCATGGCTGAGGATCATATTGATATTTCGAAACACACTTCTAATCATGTGGATGAATATATCAGAATCCCCTTTGACCAAGTAATCAC
>NZ_JBFUKF010000048.1:0-22269 GCF_056400985.1 Mucilaginibacter sp. P4_G9
TCTCAATGTTTATGGTACCAATGTGGGTACCAGTTTTTAGTTTGTACTTTTATGGTACTCAAAGAAGGCATAACTACCGACTAAAAATTTTTGAAAAAAATTTGCGAAACCAATCAGTTGCTTATATATTGCAACCAATTAGTTTCTTATTTAAATAAATAATCATGAAAAGTAAAATCCTCTTTATTTTATGCCTGCTAACCGGCCTGATGTTTATCAATGCGGGCCTGGACAAATTCTTTCATTATATGCCGATGCCTAAAGAAATGCCGGAGAAAATGGTGAAAGCAGGGAAGGCGTTTATGGAAATAGGCTGGCTAATGCCGCTGGTAGGTGCCGCGGAAATCCTTGGCGGTTTGTTGTTGATCTTTGGGAGAACCAGGGCGCTTGGTGCTATTATTATCGTACCTGTTTTAACCGGTATTCTATTGGCCAACATTAGTATGGCCCCATCGGGTTTACCTATTGTATTGGCATTGATCGCAATTATTCTTTGGGTAATTATTGACAATAGGGAAAAGTACCTGCATATGATAAGGCGATAATTCTTTTTTAATAAGCTTGATCCTTATAATTCAAGCCAGTATAAGAACACTTTAATGAGAAGAGATATTTTTCAGGCGATAGCCGACCCGACACGAAGGGCTATCATTACTTTAATTGCAATACATGCAATGACACCGAATGCTATTGCCGAGCATTTTGATACAACACGGCAGGCAATTTCAAAACATCTAAGGGTTTTAACCGAATGTGAACTGGTGAACCAGCAACACCAGGGTCGGGAGATATATTACCAGCTTGAAATTGACAAGATGAAAGAAATAGACAAATGGCTGGAACAATTCCGCGAGATCTGGGAGACGCGCTTCCAACAACTCGACGACCTTTTAGCAATTATTAAATATAAAAAATAATGAAAAACAACTTGCACTTCGACTTCATTGCAGATAAGGAAAAAAATACACTGACGATCAGGCGTGAGTTTTTAGCCGGCCGGCAATTAGTTTGGGACTGTTACACCAAAAGTGAATTGCTTGACCGATGGTTCGCTCCCAAACCCTTAACCACCAAGACAAAATCAATGGACTTCCGCGAGGGCGGCCATTGGCATTATGCAATGGTAGAACCAAACGGCACAGAATACTGGGGCTATACAGCCTACCTGAAAATAAAACCCATTGACTACTATATAGCATCAGATGCATTTAGTAATGCAGAAGGGGAAATAAATAAAGACCTGCCCCTTGCAGAGTGGCTGGTAACTTTTACCGACAAGGGAGAAAACGCTTTGGTAGAAACTATCGTCACCTACAAATCGCTTTCAGATTTAGAAGCTGTTATTCAAATGGGTATGGAGCAAGGAATGATGGCAACACTGCAAAAACTTGATGAATTATTATTAATCTTAAAAAAATAAGCAACAAGATCGCCATTTTAAACTACAACCTTTTTTATAGCTAAAAACCGATACTTCGAACTTAAAACTTTCGACTAAAGGCTAACGGCAATTCCAGGTTAAAACGACTCAAATGCCCCATGGCACATTCCCTAATTTAGTCATTAATGAAATAATCAGCGGATCTAAGCGTTAGTAACCTTTTGTAGGGAATGAAAAGGAGTTGTTTGGCGATCGGGATGGCCGCGCTGCTGCTGACGGTAATCGCCGGCTGTGGTGTGGTAAAGTCAATGGGTAAAAACCCGGAGGGCGAAGAGCTTACCCGGTTGGAGGCCTTGCCTAATTACAAAAATGGCGGTTTCGAAAATTTGGCTGAACGGTCCGACTCGACAGTCAAGCGCAACCGGTTGCTTTATATGTTCCACAGCCGCCCTCAAACCATCAGGCCTTCTCACGGGCTGCCATGGGTTAAAACTGATTTGAAGACATTGGCTGCTGCTGAACCGACCATCGTTTGGTTCGGGCATTCGTCTTTGCTGATCAAAACCGACCAGGGTAATATACTCATCGATCCTATTTTTAGCAACCATGCCGGACCGGTGCCTGGATTGGTTACGGCATTTCAAGGCACTAAGCATTATCACGCCGAGGATATGCCGCCGATAGATGTGCTGATCATTTCCCATGATCACTATGATCACCTGGATTATCGCACCCTGAAAAAATTGAAAGACCATATTAAAATGGCAGTAGTGCCAATGGGTGTAGGTTCAGATCTGGTGTACTGGGGATTTGATCCTAAAAAGATCATCGAATTGAATTGGGACCAATCGGTCACGCTGCCTGGTGGCCTCAAAGTTACAGCTACGCAGGCGCAGCACCGCAGCAACCGTTCGTATACTAAAGAAAATAAAACACTTTGGGCATCTTATGTGATACAAGCAGAGCATTACCGGCTGTTTTACAGTGGCGATAGCGGTTATGGGCCACAATTTAAACAAATAGGCCAGCAATATGGCCCATTTGATCTGGCGCTGCTGGAATGCGGACAATACAGTCCGAATTGGCCGTGGACACATCTGCGCCTTGGGCAGGCTGCCCAGGCCGCTGTTGACCTGCAGGCTTCTTTGCTGCAGCCTATCCACTGGGCTAAGTTTGTGGAAGCGGATCATCCCTGGAACGAACCTATAGAAAAGCTCCTGCCCGCCGCCGAAAAGCTGGGTATCCAGGTAAACGTTCCGCGTATCGGGGAGCCTTATACTTTGGGAGATCCACCCAGGAACGTAGTCTGGTGGGATTTTAAATAATTATTTGAGCTAATAACTAACCGGTAGCCTAAGCCCAGGCAATCAGCATAAGTGCTGTCAGGACTCAACAAAACTTGAACTTTAGCTTAGGAAACTTTATCCCGCCTGCTCCTCCGCTTATTACCGGCTTTTCGCATTTCCTCCATAATATGACCCTTCTCAAATCATCTGGCCTTTTATAGTAGTTGTTGTTTGTCGCGATCCACCCCTCGATTTGTCAATTTTACACAGCGTAAAATCCTGAAATGCTTCGATCTTTGTATTGTTAATAAAATCAATAATTTAAATAACGCATTATGAAAAGAGCAATTAAAGGATTTAATATCCTCAAACCGGTACTATTAATCGCTATTCTGTTTTTTGCAGTGCTTCAGTCTAATGGCCAGCAGCTTAAACCTGTAAACAGTGGCTATGCGCCTGTTAATGGCATTAAAGTTTACTATGAGGTATATGGTGAGGGTAAGCCTCTTGTTTTGCTACATGGTGCATTTTATACCATTGAAATGAATTGGGGGCAATTAATACCCGAATTGTCAAAAACAAGAAAGGTAATTGCTATTGAATTGCAGGGACATGGGCACACCCCGTTTTCCGACAGAAAATTAGACATTGCTTCCCTGGCAAGTGATGTGGAAGGAGTAATGAATTTTTTAAAAATTGATAGTGCTGATGTTGCAGGATATAGTATGGGTGGTTCCATAGCTTACCAGTTGGCAGTAAAAAGCCCTAAACGGGTAAGAAAATTAGTGATCATTTCTTCTACCTACAAAACCAGTGGCTGGCTGCCCGTTATAAATAATGGGTTTAAAGGTTTTAAGCCTGAATTTTTTAACAATACTCCTATGAAAGCGGCTTATGATGCAGTAGCACCCGACAAAACAAAATGGACAAAGTTCATTGAACAAATGATTGCTTTTGCCGGGGTGCCTTTTGACGTGGGTGATGCCAATATTGCGAAAATTACTTCGCCGGTATTGCTTATATCAGGCGACAATGATGGCCTGGACAAAGTGGAGTTGATGAAAACCTACCAATTACTGGGAGGTGGCGTATCCGCCGATTTGGGGCCGATGCCAAAATCACATTTAGCCATTGTTCCTGCGCAGGGGCATGTCAGCCTAATGATGCAGACGAAAACTATTTTAGGTTATCTGGATGGCTTTTTACAATAAAAACCGTACCTGGGATTCGATAGATACCCGGTGAATATTTTCAAATTGAATAACCTTAACAGGGGAATATTGATGTAAAATTTATCTTAAAACAATTATAAACAAATGAGAAAAATCAGAATTTTTGAACACATCTCGCTGGATGGCGTGATAGAGCATGACGGAGACTACACCTATGGCGCATGGACTACACCCTATCGAAGCCCTGCCGGGGCGGCATCCCTCCTGGAGGCATATGGGCCGAACTTTGACCTGCTGCTTGCCCGCCACACCTACGATATATTTAGTGGCTTTTGGCCTAATGCCGGAGATTTCCCAATGGCAAATGCTATAAACGCTGCAACCAAACACATTGCAACCCACAGGCCCGACAGCCTGGAATGGGGTCCGGTGCAGCATTTGGACGAGGACGTTATAGAGGCGATCCGCGATCTCAAGTCAACGGACGGCCCCGACCTGATCGTTGTGGGAAGTTCGACGCTAACATCCATGTTGCTTGACCAGGGACTGGCCGACGAGGTTGTGCTCATCACCTACCCGGTTTTGCTTGGCCGGGGTAAACGCTTATTGTCGGACAGTATTGACGCCCGGGAACTTGCTTTTGTTGACTCGAAAACCACGCCCACGGGTTTGCTCATCAACACTTATCGACACGTTGGACCGCTGAAATCCTAATATTTTATTGACTTAGGCTGCTGAGCGGGCGAGATTTTTATTATTATGGAGGGAAGGGCATCAAGATAAAATTTGCACTGAAATGTGAAAAGCAGATTAAAACATGGAAAAGCCGTGAAATGATTGAAAAACTCATTACAGCAGTTTAGCTCAGTTGGTTCAAGGCATCCTGATTTTACATCGAAAGGGTCACCAGTAACACCCACGATAAATTTTCGCAGAATGTTACGATAGTGTGAAAAACTATTCGGAATTTCTAATAAAAAGCCTTTAGATGAAAATCTGAAGGCTTTTTATTTTAGTAGTCGGGATAATACCGGGGTCAAGCAAACACTGATCACGTTAATTGCCTTCGATATGCAATCGCATATCTAATAATTTCTCAGATTCAATAATTAAAGCAATATCTTCAATATTTCCTATCGTAAGTTTATATGCATTAGAACTTTTAAGATTTGTTGCTATCCGAAATTCATTTTGAAAGTCATAATATGATAATTTATGAAATGGTGTTAATTTAGTGGGGCGATTATTCTCGTTATAGTAAATAACCTGGGAATACTTACATTCAAGCTTATCATTTGCAAATTCCATTTTAATTCTATTAATAAACTCTTTAGGGTTTTTAATAAACACAGCACATTCTCCAAACTGCATATTTCTTTTATCAAATAAATAATTTTTATTTACTATTCTATTGTCAATGGAATACATGGAGTATAAATGAGATAGCTCGTTTTGAAAAATATTGAGGTTTGCTTTCTCGATTGAATATACTTTTTCTTTAACTGTTAGTTTTACTGAACCTGTTAACTTTTTTTTTAATCCTTCATAATTGTCACGTCTGTAAGGGCGTGAATATTCTGCTGGGGGCTGTGTATTTTCTTCAAAAGCCTTTATAATGGCAATTTTTTCTTTTCTTCTTGAGTTCTAAAGTGTTGATAGGTATTAAAATACAATTCTCCCTTTGTTAAGAGATTGGTCATATATTGTTTTTTACCCAGTTTGACCAAAAAATTAATATCCTCCATGATCATTATATTTTAAATTAAACAATATGATAAATAAACACTAATAGTAATTTGACCCAAAAAAAACTATCAGTTCAAAACCTACTATTAAACGCAAATCAGAATGGAAATGGTTCGTTATATGTACAGTAACTCCCACAAAGCCCGGTAGAAATACCAGGTTTTTCTGTTTAAAGAGATTTCCAATCCAATTAAAGAGTTAGCGAGCGTATTGGCAACAGCAATCCTTTTTTCTACATTTGTGAGGCGGACTGTCCTTCACTGACCTTAAAAATCCTGCGCAGCAAACCAACAACAATTCTACAACGCATATTCGCAAATAACACTTAAATGGCAACGGACACATTTAAAATAACCATACATATGGTCTCAAGTCTTGATGGTTATATCGCCAAAAAAGACAATAGCGTTTCGTGGTTTGAGACAGCTGACAACTATGAAAAAGGGGTTAATATTACCGAACAGGATGCGGAGGAGTTTCTTAAAACGATAGACTGCTATGTAATGGGCTCCCACACATATGAACACGCTTTGGAACTTTCAAAATCGTATGGCTGGGTTTACGGAGACGTGCCGACTATTGTATTAACTCACCGAAATCTGCCAATTGAAAGGCAGAACATTGAAACTTATGAGGGCGACCTGTACAAGCTTGTGAATGAGCGACTAAAACCAAAATACAAGAATGTTTGGCTTGTAGGAGGCGCTAAACTTGCTAAGGATTTCATTCGTTTAAACTTAGCAGACGAAATAAGGCAGTCAATTCTGCCAATTATTTTAGGTGACGGAACGCCGTTTTTTGACCAAATAGGACAAGAACAAGCATTACACCTAAAAGATGTGAAAGCCTACAAAAGCGGAATGGTGGAACTATGTTACGAAATAAAAAAATAACAGGATTTTAATAGGTTAAAAATTAATAATATTTGTTTCATTTCCCAAACCCACGACCTTATAATCTGTTAATCCACAAGCTGTTCGACAACCCACAGCTTTAAAATGGATTATGAAATTATTTAAATGCACCAATTGCGGTCAATTGTTATATTTTGAAAACAGTTTGTGCGAATGCTGTAAGCATGCCCTGGGCTTTATTGCTGCTGATTTAAACCTGGTTACTTTAGTAAATGATAATAATGGGCTTTACCATTTACACAATAATAAAATGCCTTTTATTGGCGGATTGCTTAATAGTAAACAGCCGCAATTTAAGTATTGCAAAAACCAGGGGTTTGGTGTTTGTAACTGGCTGATACCGGCCGATGACCCGAAAGCTTATTGCCGCGCATGCGAACTGAACCATATGGTACCCGATTTATCCGACAATGAACACTTAAGGCAATGGGGACTAATTGAGGTTGCCAAACATAGGATGATTTATAGTTTGCTGCAATTGAAACTGCCATTGGTGAGTAAACTGCAGGATGTGGAAAAAGGCCTGAGCTTTGATTTTTTGACGGATATAAACCCGGCTCAAAAGGTTTTAACCGGGCACGAAAACGGCCAGATAACTCTTAACGTTAACGAGGCCGACGATGATAAGCGCGAGCTATCGCGTAAGCAAATGAACGAACCTTACCGTACGTTGCTGGGCCATTTCAGGCACGAGGTTGGCCATTATTATTGGGACAGGCTGGTAGCAGATAGCTCCTTTATTAATGAATACCGTGAATTATTTGGTGATGAACGGCAGAACTACGAACAAGCCCTGCAACGCCATTACAACCAGGGCGCCCCGGCCAATTGGAATTTAAATTTCATTAGCGCGTATGCCAGCGCTCACCCATGGGAAGACTGGGCCGAAACCTGGGCGCATTACCTTCATATTACCGACACGCTTGAAACAGCCGGCGCCTTTGGCATGCGGGTAGCTCCACGCATTGCCAACAGAAACAGCAGCCTGGTAGCAAACATAAATTCAAGCCCTTATAAGCAGCAAAACTTTAAGCAGCTACTTGATATGTGGCTGCCATTAACTTTTGCTGTGAACAGCATGAACCGCAGTATGGGCAATAAGGATTTATACCCTTTTGTAATTCAACCTAAGGTGGTGGAGAAACTTAGCTTTATACACAAAGTTTGCTTTGCTTCGCGTGTAAATTAAAAAAAGCCTCGCGGAGGGGGAAACTGTTTAAATTTGATTTATTAATGTTTTTATCCTTCTAATGAATCATATATCCACCCGTCGGGTGGTAAAATTTCATGAAACTCTGAAGGGGGAATGACGTTTTAAAAGGTTTGTCATCCTAAACGCAGTGAAGGATCTATTCGCAGACTGTACAGGGCGAAGAGGCATGGCGAATAATAGATGCTTCACTGTGTTCAGCATGACAAAAGGCTTTTTTTGCAAACAGGTCATGGGTGGGTACGAAGCAATCCCCACCTTACAAAGTAGCTTTGCAAATCCGATCTGCATAGTCGGGGATTGCTTCGTACCTCGCAATGACGGCCTGTTTTTTTATTTTTAAACAGCTTCTGAGAAGTTTAGCGGAGAAAAGGTTGTTCATTAGATCTTTAATAAAAGAAGATGCCAACGGTTTTAAGTATCGATATGATTAACAAATACCAATCCCCCCTATTCAACCCTGCTCACATCCACATTTACATACATCCGCTGGCCGGCGCCGCTGTAAACAATACCTTTAAGCGGCACAACATCGGCAAAATCGCGACCAATAGCCGTACGGATATGCCGGTCGTTAACCAGCAGGTTATTGGTGGCGTCAAACTCCGTCCACCCAACGTTAGGGATGTACAGGGCTATCCAGGAATGTGAGGCATCGGAGCCAAATAATTTAGGTTTCCCCGGGGGAGGCAGGGTTTCTATATAACCGCTTACGTAACGGGCCGATAAACCTATAGAGCGCAAACAGGCCAGGGCGAAATGTGCAAAATCCTGGCAAACGCCCTTTTTATGCAGAAAAACCTCCTCAAGCTTTGTACTTACGTCAGTAAAGCCAGGCGTAAAGTCAAAATCATTAAATATCCGGGCGTTCAGATCAAGCATGGCATCCATGATAGGCCTGCCGGGAGTAAACGACTTTAATGCATACTCCTGGATACCGGGTATAAACACCACATGGTCCGATTCGAGGTAAAATTGCCTGATATCATTTTCGGCATTTGTGCTTTGCAGCCACCTTACCACGCTTTCCCAGGGCATGGTGTTTTTCGGTACCGTATTTATCCATACCGGCTCTGCTATCGTAACCTCGCTTTTTATTTCTACACTCAGTTTCTGATGAAACTCCTCGATAGAAAAATAGATAAACTTATTGTTAAAAAAATCTTCCCTGGTTACCAGGAAATGCGGAACCGGATAAATTTGATAATGCACCTTCTCTACCTGCTGAAAAGCATGATTAACAGGCACCTGGTAAACCAGGTTATGGCACAATGATGCAGGCAGCTGATACTCGTACCGGGTAATATGGGTGACCTGGTATTTCATGAGCCTGGGTGTTTTTTAAATCCCCGGTTTAAAACAAATAGTGTCATGTAATAAGTTCTCATAATTCGGGCAGTGTATTATTACTTTTTACAAAACTATACTGGCTTTGGGTAGGGCTAAAATAGGTTTCAAATATAAGAGTTGATGCCTGGCTTAATACGGTGATAAGGTGATGTAAAAAGCTGCTAAGTTCCTTTTTGCTGAAATCATTTGTATTGCCCGATCCTGCCATCCTGTTAACATCACACAGCCTGATCATGGTTAAGGCCTCCAGCAGCTTTTTGTGTGCCGGGCTAAGGCCGCCCTCGTTACTGTTATCAGGCAAATGGGTAAGGTGCTCATCAATTTTTGCAATTAAAAAAGCTACCGATTTTGGATTATCCTCATTAACCAGCAATAAATTAAGCACCCCCGGGAGTTGCAGCGTTGAGCGGTACAAATAACGGTAAGTAACCAGGCTTTCGTGGCACATCAGCACCAGTTCCATCAATTGCTTTTCTACATCGGGCTTTACATTATTGGTTAACGCCGCCTGTAATATGGTGCAGGTATTAAGGGATGACTCTAAGAAACGGCCAATGTTAAGCAGCCGCCAGCTGGATGCCCTGGTCATGTTATCATTATTAAGGCCGATAAAAGCCATTAGCTTGATAATAAACTGATCGAGATTATGATATATCTTCCGCAGATCGTTACCGTTTTCCTTCATCAGCTCAAACTCTTCAGATATACTGTCCAATATCCGCCAGGTATCCAGGCTTAAGCGGTCGCGCACGGCATAGCCGTTGGTTAAAAACGACTGCAGGGATTGTGCCAGGGTGCCCGCCCGGCCTGTTTCAACCGCAAGGGATAGCAGTTCTTTTTCGGGCTGCCGCAATTTGGCCTGGTCTGGCGAGGCAAAACCGGGAACGGTGCCCGTTAAGGTGCTTAAACTTTTAAGCAGTATTACCAGGGTTTGATTTGTTTCGGGATGAATTTCATCATCGCGCTCGTTGTAAATTTTAAGCACGATACGCATCATCCGCACGTTGCTTACGGCCCGGTCAAGATAGCGTCCCAGCCAAAATAGGCTTTCGCCTGTACGGCTTGGCAAAATATTTTTAACCCGCCTTAATATCGGCTGGTTTGCCACTGGTTTAGCCTGGCTTTGCGGCGATGGGCCAAGCACCCAGGTATCTTTACTGATACCGCCCGATTGATTTGAAATAATAAACTCGCCTTTAACCGGAAAGCTGCGGGATAAGCCGCCCGGCATTACGTGATAAACCTCCTTCTCCATATCGGCCACAATGTAGCTCCTGAAAACGGCGTTGCAGGCCTCCAGGTTGTTGCCAATAAGTGATGGCGTTGTGCTGAAGCTCACAACTTCCTGGGCCACATATAAATACGGCCGGGTGTTTATTTCTTTCCTAAGCTCGTCTATTTGTTTTTTGCTCAGTTCGCTGCCGATGTATGGCAAGTTCTCGTTACTCCTGTAAATGGAGCGGATAATAAGAAAGGGCAGGTTATCAAGCACATATTTTTTTTCCTTTTCGTGCCCGCACCACCAGGTTGCCACCGATGGTAAAATCAATTCTTCGTTTAGCAAATGTTTGCACAGGCGCGGCAAAAATGCCATTAACCCGGGGTTCTCTAATATCCGGCCGCCTAATGGATTAATAATGGTCACTTTTTTTTGCCTTACGGCTTCCATCAGCCCAACTACGCCGAGGTGCGAATCGCCCAAAAATTCAAGCGGGTCGCAAAAAATATCATCAACACGCCTTACAATAACGTCAACCTTTTCAAGCCCCTTTAAAGTTTTTAGCCATACATAGCCATCGCTTACGGTTAAATCCTGGCCAAAAACAAGTGTAAAACCCAGGGATGATGCCAGGTAGGCATGCTCAAAATAGGTTTCATTAGCGGTACCGGGTGATAAAAGTACCACACGCGGGTTTTCTTTATTTTGTAAAGCGAGCCTGGTAAGGGTATTTTTTAACGTTTGATAATAAGATGAAATTTTACGCACCTGGTTTTCACGAATCAAATCCGGAAACACCCTGGTCATAGCGGCCCTGTTTTCCAGCGTATAGCCTGCGCCTGATGGTGCATCGGTGCGGTCATGCAGCACCCATATTTTGCCAAGCGGCCCCCGCACAAGGTCGGCGGAGTATAGGATAAGTTGAAACTTGCCCGGTATTTTGATCTTATCGGCCTGCCGCAAAAAACCTTTATGCGTAAACACCATCTCAAGGGGAATAAACCCCTCTTTAATCAGCTTACGTTCACCATAAATATCCGATAAAATAAGGTTCAGCAATTCGGCACGCTGTACCAGGCCACGTTCGATGTTTTCCCATTCCTGCTGGCTAAAAACCATAGGTACAGGGTCCAGCTTCCAGGGGCGGTTAATGCCATCGGGATCGCTGTACACATTATAGGTAACACCATTATCCCGCAGCTCCTGGCTAATTTCCCTGCTTCGCTGCGCCATTTTTTCAATGCCCAGCTCATCGTAAGCATGTGCAAGCTTTTTCCAATGCTCGCGTACCACCCCTTCGGGTGCGGCAAGCTCATCAAAAAAAGGTTTTGCAGTTTTACCGTTCCGCTCCAGGTAGGTCTCAATCATTCTCCAAATTTCTTATTTTTTCGCTACAAATTCCTGGCATTTTTATATCGCCTCAAATCCATGGTATACGGATACTCCGGACTAACCACTTCATTGGTGATAGTATACTGCGGAAGGATATTCATTTTGGTAACAAACCTGCCCCCGGCTGTTTGTTGGGCAACCGCCGGCTCAACCAGGTTAACCGAATGGCCAAAATCAAAAAAGCGGGAAATTATGCGCGACTCGGCCTCGTAACTGTTTACCGGGAAGGTATCATAACTGCGCCCGCCCGGGTGCGATACATGGTATTGACATGCAGCTACTGATTTTTGTGTCCAGGTATCAAACAGATCGAATACCAGTGGGGTATCGGTACCAATGGTTGGGTGCAGTGCCGATGGCGGCTGCCATGCCCTGTAACGTACCCCGGCAATGTATTCGCCCTGTACACCGGTACTTTTTAGCGGAATTTTTAACCCGTTGCACAAAAAGGTATAACGCGAATCGGTAAGCCCGGATATTTTAACCTGGATGCGCTCCAGCGATGAATCCACAAAACGGGATGTACCTGTGCTCGACATTTCTTCGCCCAGTACATGCCATGGCTCAATGGCCATTTTGATCTCGATATTGATATCATCCACCTGCAACTCGCCGAGGAATGGGAAACGGAAGCTGAAGAATGGCTCGAACCAGGAGATATCAAAACCGTAACCGGCATCGCGCAGGCTATTCACCACCTCGGTCATGTCCTTATAGCAGTAATGCGGCAGCAAAAAGCGGTCATGCAGCTCGGTTCCCCAACGTACCAGCTTATGGTTGTATGGCGTTTTCCAGAACCAGGCCAGCAGCGTTCTGATAAGCAGAAACTGCACCATACTCATGCGGTAATGCGGCGGCATATCAAATCCCCTAAACTCCAGGATGCCCAACCGGCCGCTTGATGAATCGGGCGAATAAAGTTTATCGATACAAAACTCCGACCGATGGGTATTACCCGTTATATCTGTCAAAAAATGACGGAAAATGCGGTCGACCAACCAAAAAGGCACTTCGTTCTCGGCACGGTCCGGCACCTGCTGAAAGGCGATCTCCAATTCATAAAGTGTTTCCATCCTGCCCTCGTCAACCCGCGGCGCCTGGCTGGTTGGGCCAATAAACTGGGTTGAAAACAGGTACGATAAGCAGGGGTGATGCTGCCAAAATGTAATAAAACTTCGCAAAATATCAGGCCTGCGTAGCAATGGGCTATCAGACGGAACTTCTCCGCCCAGTGTTACATGGTTACCGCCGCCGGTACCCGTATGCCTCCCATCAATATTAAACTTTTCGGTAGCAAGGCGCGATTCGGCCGCCTTTTTATAAAGAATATCGTAATTTTTAGCCAGTTCGCGCCAGCTCGCGGCCGGGTGAATATTCACCTCTATAACCCCGGGATCCGGCGTGATCATCATTTTGGTAACGCGATTATCCGACGGTGGGTCATACCCTTCTATCAACACCGGCATTTTCAGTTTCGCGGCTGTACGCTCAACGGCATTTACCAGGTATAAATAATGTTCAAAATAGCTTGTAGGCGGGAAAAAGATAAAGAGTTTACCCTGCCTCACCTCAACCACCAGGGCGGTTTTAAAAATTATTTTACTATTGTTGAATTTAGCGCCGGTAACCGGAATAAGCCTATCACCCTCGGGTAATGCATCTACATCTGCAAACAAGCTTCTTTCTGGTAATTCCTCCTGCTTTGCCGGATCAAAATACTGCACCGAATCTAAAGGTAAACGTAAGCCTACCGGCGAATTGCCAGGAACAAGGAATAAATTTTGCCTCCTGAACGACCATTTACAGCTTTGCCAGTTACTTTTTTCCAGATCCCATTTAATGGGTACCACGTAACCTACAGGCTCATTAAGGCCGGTATTTAGCAACTCTGCCAGTTTCTGGCGCTCCAGCGGCGATTTCAGGTCCACCTTAAGCGGATCAACATTTATCGGGGTTTTGCTTTCTTCCCACAAAAAATAAAAAGGATCCTCGTAAGTAGCTGTTATATTTTTAGTATCGATATGCAATTCATTGGTAAGTAATCGCATAAAGCTTTTGGCATCCTTTGGACCAAGGCCGTAATCTTTTGACAGATCGGCCATCAACGTATCATTGTTCCACAACGGTACATGGTCTTTACGCCAGTAACAGGCCAGTTTCCAACGGGGTAATGGCTCGCCGGGGTACCATTTACCCTGCCCGTATTGCATCAGGGCGCCTTCACCATATTCGTTTTTAAGCTTGTGGAACAAGATGTTTGAAAGGCGGCGTTTATGCTCCCCATCTGCCGCCGAATTCCATTCTGGCGCCTCATTGTTATCTACCGATACAAAAGTTGGCTCGCCGCCCATAGTAAGGCGTACATTATTAGCGGCAAACTCTTCATCAACTTTATCGCCGAGGGCCAAAATATCATCCCATTGCTCGTCCGAGAATGGTTTGGTTACCCGCGGTTTTTCTTCAATCCGGGTAATGGTGTTTTCAAAAGAAAATTCGGTTTCACAGGGTTCGGCCATGCCGCTAATGGGTGCCGCGCTCTGTGCATCGGGGGTACAGGCCAATGGAATATGCCCCTCACCGGCAAATAAACCCGATGTAGGATCGAGGCCTACCCATCCTGCGCCCGGCAGGTATACTTCTGTCCATGCATGCAGATCGGTAAAATCCTGTTCGGGGCCCGACGCCCCATCCAACGATTTTATATCGGGTTTCAGCTGTACCAGGTAGCCCGATGCAAAGCGGGCGGCCAGGCCAAAATGCCTTAGCAATTGCACAAACAGCCAGGCGGTATCCCTACATGAGCCCGATTTTAGTTGCAGTGTTTCCTCGCATGATTGTACACCCGGCTCCATCCGGATGTTGTATGAAATTTCCAGGTACAGCATCCTGTTAAGGCTAACCAGGAAATCCTGTGTGATTGTATTTTTTTTAAGCAGATCGGCGGCCTTTTCGGTAAGGTCCATCAGCAGCGGGCCGCGTTCTGTAATCTCGAGGTAAGGCACCAGGTTCTTTTGCAACGAATCTTCGTACGCAAAAGGGTAATGATTGGCATATTCCTCTACAAAAAAGTCGAACGGATTAATTACCACCATATCGGCTATCACCTCTACATCAATAACAAACTCGTTCACTTTTTCAGGAAAAACGATCCGGGCGAGGTAATTGCCAAAAGGGTCCTGCTGCCAGTTTATAAAATGTTTTTCGGGCAGTATTTTTAAGGAATAGCCTTTGATCATGGTGCGCGAATGCGCCGCGGGCCTTAACCGGATAACCTGGGGTGAAAGTGTTATCTGACGGTCGTATTTATAACTTGTAAAATGACGAATTGCTACTTTTATTGACATAAACAGCTTTTTGTGTTATAAACATAGCCTATTAATAATAAAACGCGCAATAAAATGCACATTTTATTATATATTTTTTAAATTAATATGAATATCGCAAAAAAGGATCTGGCTTTTGGCCGTTACTTCATTTTTTGGTTAGCAACCAAACCGTTGTGGAGGATTGATAGCAGTGTTTTAGGGGTGACGAAAGGCGGGGCGAAACTGAAAGTTTAAAACGAACTTACAAACCAATTTCGCCGCCAGCAGACAAACAAGCCTGAACCGGCTGAGTGAGTTGGTAACAACCTATTGTCCTTTTCCAAGCGACTTGAGCAAGCTTGCATAACCCGCCGGTTTTTTCCAGATTTCTTTCTGCAATTTCATTTGCCCTCACCCATCAATATCTTGTTGATATCTTCCAGTTTGTAGTACATAATACTCCCCACTTTCGTAAAACATAGGGCGCCATTAATCCATAGGTTTTGAAGTGTACCGGCCCCCGCAGTTTTCTTACCTCAGCGTTCTTCATCTTTTGGCGCTGCCTTGTCCCGGCTGTAAAATCCTTTTGATCTCATTTAGCAGATCGCTTTTAAAACCCATCGCCCGTCATTACAAAACACGAAGCTATGACGCTTAAAAAAGGAGGCCAATCATTTTGCGATTGGCCTCCTTTTTGTTTTTAAAGTCTCCCCTTCAGGGGAGATTTAGAGGGGCTCCTATTTCGGCCCGTAAGTAACTACCGGGATGATCATTTCTTCTAACGAGATACCGCCATGCTGGAAGGTTTCGTTATAAAAATTAACAAAATGGTTGTAGTTGTTCGGGTACACAAAATAGCTGTCTTCCTTGGCAAACACAAAGCTTGAGCTTAGGTGTAGCTTTGGCAGCATAGCATCGTGTGGGTTACGAATGTGAAACACCTCCTTGGCATTATAATTAAGGTTTTTACCTTGTTTGTAACGCAGGTTGGTATTGGTATTCCTGTCACCCACAATTTTGCTTGGGTTTTTTACGCGGATGGTACCGTGGTCGGTAGTAATAATTACCCTTACCTGTTTCTGCGCTAAAAATTTAAGTAGGTCGAACAACGGCGAGTGTTCAAACCACGACAGGGTTAATGACCGGTATGCCGCGTCATCACTTGCCAGTTCACGGATCATCTGCATATCTGTACGTGCATGCGACAGCATATCAACAAAGTTGTATACAACCACATTCAATTCGTTATTCATCAAATTACTTACCGATTCATTCAGCGCACGGCCTTCGTCGATGTTAAGGATCTTATGATACGAGTACTTGCAGTCTCTTTTTAATACCCGTTTTAAATGATCGGCAATAAATTCAGATTCGAAAAGGTTTTTACCGCCTTCATCCTCATCATTTTGCCACATTTGCGGATACCTTTTTTCCATATCCAAAGGCATAAGCCCGCTAAAAATGGAGTTACGGGCGTATTGGGTAGCTGTAGGTAAAATACTGTAATAGGTATCTTCTTCTTCCAGCCTGAAATATTCTGATATTATGGGGTTGATGATCTTAAACTGATCGAACCGCAGGTTATCTATCAGTATAAAAAACAATGGGCCCTTGCCATCCATCTTAGGGAATACTTTCTTTTTAAACAGCTGCGGCGAACTGGTAGGCGCCAAATCCGGGTTTTTGATCCAGTTTAAATAGTTGCGTTCAATAAACTTACAAAACTGCATATTGGCCTCGGCTTTTTGCATGGTCAATATCTCGTGCATCCCGGCATCTTCCAGTTTTTCCAGTTCCAGCTCCCAGTAAATGAGTTTTTTGTAAACATCAACCCATTCCTGGTGGCTCAGGTTATCATTCAGCGTCATACCAAGTGTGCGAAAATCCATTTGGTAGGCCATGGTGGTTTTTTCGGTAACCAGGCGCTTGTTTTCGGTAAGTTTTTTAATGGTGAGCAGTATCTGCTTAGGGTGAACCRGTTTTATCAGGTAATCATCAATTTTTGAACCGATGGCATCCTCCATTAAGTATTCTTCCTCGTTTTTGGTGATCAGCACAATAGGGACATCGTTATTAATGTTTTTTATTTGCTGCAGCGTTTCCAGGCCGGTAAGGCCGGGCATGTTCTCATCAAGGAAAACCAGGTCGAAATAGTTATTTTTAAAAGTATCAACAGCATCATTACCGTTGGTTACGGTTGTAACCTTGTAGCCTTTTTCGTTTAAGAAAAGTATATGTGGTCGTAACAGGTCAATTTCGTCATCAGCCCATAAAATGGTTGTATCTTGCATAGTATCTGTACTTAAATAGTCTGAATAAGAAATAATTCCGACTCAGACAGTAAACCCCAAAGAGACGGTTTTGTTGTGATTGAGTAAAGGTATTAACAAAATTTAACAAACATCGGGCGCTTATTTTACCTTTGTTTTACATTTTTGCACTTTATTGAGTCCATTGAATAAAAAGAAAATAATAAACGACCCGGTTTACGGCTTCATCAGTATCCCCACAGAGCTGATATTCGACCTGATTGAACATCCTTACTTTCAAAGACTAAGGTATATCAAGCAATTGGGGATGACGCACCTGGTTTACCCCGGCGCGCTCCATACCCGCTTCCATCATGCACTGGGCGCTATGTATCTTATGGATATGGCTATTGAAACCTTGCGGTACAAAGGCCACAACATAAGCGAAAAAGAAGAGGAAGCCGTTACCATTGCTATATTACTGCATGATATTGGCCATGGCCCTTTCTCGCACGCGCTGGAGCGTACCATTATTGAAGGCATCAACCACGAGGATATATCATCTATGCTCATGAATAAGCTTAACGAGCAATTTGACGGGCGGCTGGCCATGACTATCAGTATTTTCAACGATACCTACCCCCGCAGATTTCTTCATCAGCTGGTATCAAGTCAGTTAGATATGGACAGGCTTGATTACCTGAACCGCGACAGCTTTTTTACCGGTGTATCCGAAGGTGTGATCAGCTCTGACCGGATCATTAAAATGCTGAATGTTAAAGACGACCATATAGTGGTTGAGGCGAAAGGTATTTATTCGATAGAAAAGTTTTTGATAGCCCGTCGTCTCATGTACTGGCAGGTTTACCTGCATAAAACCGTAATTGCCGGCGAGGAATTGCTGGGAAAAGTTTTTAAACGCTGCCGCGAGCTTGCTTTAAAGGGCGAAGACCTTTTTGCTACACCCGCCCTGAAGCATTTTATAAAAAACAGCATCAGCAGGGATGCTTTCATGAATGAAGACCATCACCTTGATACTTTTGCCAGCCTGGATGATACTGATATCATGTCGGCAGTAAAAGTTTGGGCCGGGCATCCTGATTTTGTGTTATCCAAGCTATCGCAAAGCCTGGTGCAGCGCAACCTTTATCATGTTGATATCAGCAATCAACAGCCTGATAAAGCATTTGTAGATACGCTTACCAAAAAGGCCATGCAAAAATATGGTGTAAGCAAGCAGGATGCCGAATACTTTGTTTTCACCACATCCATCCGCAACAATGCCTATACTGCCGGCGATGGCAACATTGGTATATTGATGAAGGATGGCCAGGTACATGACATTACAACGGCAAGCGATAACTCAAATTTAGAGGCATTAGCTAAAACCGTAAAAAAATACATACTTTGTTATAGTAAGGAATTGATAGAAGTGAGCGGTGAGTAGTGAATGGTGAGTAGTTGATGTTTTAAAATACGTCATACTGTTTATCAACAACTAAGAATAACTCACCACTCACAATTCACCACTCACTAATTAATTTGCTGCTTTAATTTTAACATTTAAATTTGTCGATGCAATTTACTGCCCAGGATATAAGTTTTCTGCTCAACGGAACTGTTGAAGGTGATCCTTCGGTAACCGTTCATCAACTGGCAAAAATAGAAGAAGGCACAATCGGCAGCCTTTCTTTTTTGGCCAACCCTAAGTATGAGCAGTATTTATATACTACAAACGCTTCTGTTGTTATTGTAAATAACGACCTGCGGCTTACCGCTCCTGTTACCGCTACCTTAATAAGGGTAGAGAATGCATACAGCTCGTTTTCGGTTCTGCTTGAAAAATATAACACCTTCAAACTCAACAAAAAAGGCATTGAAGAGCCCTGCTTCATCCATCCCTCGGCACAAATAGGCGCCGAACCGTATATTGGTGCATTTGCCTACATTGGCCTTAACACAAAAATTGGCGACAATTGTAAAATTTATCCCAATGTTAACATTGCCGATAACGTGACGATAGGAAACAATGTTACCCTGTTTTCGGGYGTTACAGTTTACTTTGATTGCGTTATAGGCGACAATGTTATTGTACATTCAGGTGCTGTGATAGGCAGCGATGGTTTTGGCTTTGCGCCCAATGCCGACGGCACCTATACCAAAGTTGCGCAAATAGGCAATGTGATTTTAGAGGATGACGTGGAGGTAGGCTCAAATACAACTATTGACAGGGCTACTATGGGTTCCACAATTATACGTAAAGGTGCAAAGCTGGATAACCTGGTCCAGATAGCCCATAACGTAGAGATTGGCGCTAATACAGTTATTGCGGCCCAAACAGGAATATCGGGCAGCACCAAGATTGGCGAAAATGTGATATTGGGCGGCCAGGTTGGTTTGGTAGGCCACATCACTATTGCAAACCGCACCCAGGTGCAGGCTCAATCGGGCATCGGCCGTAGCATTACCGAAGAAGGAAAAAAATGGGCGGGCAGCCCGGCCACACTTTATAGTGCCAACATGCGTTCAAACGTGGTGATAAACCGCCTGCCCGAACTGGAAAAAAGAATAAACGAATTAGAAAAAATAATTACCGAATTAAAGAGGGGCAGTCAATAGTCATTGGTCATTAGTCATTAGGTTTTCTGATGGCAATAATGAACTATTTCCCAATGACCAATGACTAATGCCCAATGACTAATAATATGAATGTAAAACAAAGAACCATTAAAACACCTGTTTCGGTTTCGGGCACGGGCTTACATACCGGCCAAAGGGTAACCATGACATTTAACCCCGCCCCCGAAAACCATGGCTACAAATTCAGGAGGGTTGATATGCCCGGTTCGCCCATAATTGATGCGGATGTTGATAACGTTACAGATACCTCACGCGGTACCACTATTTCACAAAATGGTGCAACTGTAAACACCGTGGAGCACGTACTTGCGGCATTGGTGGGTTTGGAGGTTGATAATGTACTTATTGATATGGACGGCCCCGAAACGCCCATTATGGATGGCAGCTCGATACAGTTTGTTGATGTTATCCTGGAGACGGGTTTGATTGAACAGGAAGCCGACCGCGAATATTATCACATACCCTATAACATTCATTACTCGGAGCCCGACCGCAAGGTAGAGATGGTTGCCATGCCTTTAGATGATTACCGCTTTACCTGTATGGTTGATTATAACTCGCAGGTGCTGGGCAGCCAGCATGCCAGTATATCAACCATTGGCGAGTTTAAAAAAGAAATAGCATCATGCCGTACTTTTTGCTTTTTGCATGAACTGGAAATGCTGTTAAAACACGACCTGATAAAAGGCGGCGACCTTAACAATGCCATTGTGGTAGTTGATAAAGAGGTTGATGATGAAGAGCTTGCCCACCTTGCCAAACTATTTAACCGTAAAGATATTAATGTAGCCCCGCAGGGGATACTTAATAACATTGAGCTGCGCCACCAGAACGAGCCCGCAAGGCATAAACTACTGGATATGATAGGCGACCTGGCCCTGGTAGGTGTACCCTTGAAAGGACACATTATGGCAGCCCGCCCCGGCCATGCTGCTAATGTGGCCTTCGCTAAAAAAATAAAAACGCTGATTAAAAAAGAAAAAAGCCGTAAGCAGGTTAAAGTTTACGACCCTAATGCGAAGCCTGTATTTGATACGGTTGAAATTATGGGCATGTTACCGCACAGGCAACCTTTTTTAATGATAGATAAGATATTGGAATTGACCAAAAACCATGTTGTGGGCATGAAAAATGTAACCATTAACGAGGAGTTTTTTAAAGGACATTTCCCCGGCGCCCCCATTTTTCCGGGTGTGCTGCAAATTGAAGGTATGGTACAAACCGGCGGAATCCTGGTTTTAAATACGGTTCCCGATCCGGAAAACTATCTTACCTTGTTTTTAAAGATAGAGAACGCCCGTTTTAAAAGTAAAGTAGTGCCCGGCGACACCATTATTTATATTTGCGACCTGCTGGCCCCCATAAGGCGGGGAATTGCCACAATGAAGGGAGTAGGCATGGTTGGCGAAAGGGTTGTTGTTGAAGCCGAATTAATGGCACAAATTGTAAAAGTAAAAGGAACAGAAGCATGATCCAGCCTTTAGCATATATACACCCACAGGCTAAAATAGCCGACAATGTGGTGATTGAACCTTTTGTAACCATCCACAAGGATGTTGAAATTGGCGAGGGTACCTGGATCGGTTCCAACTCCGTTATTATGGATGGTGCCCGGATTGGTAAAAACTGCCGTATTTTCCCGGGTGCCGTAATATCTGCACCACCACAGGATTTGAAATACAAGGGCGAGCAAAGTACCGTTTCTATTGGTGACAATACAACCATCCGCGAATGCGTAACACTTAACCGCGGAACTGCTCTGGATAAAAATACCACTACTATTGGCAGCAATTGCCTGTTGATGGCTTATGTACACGTGGCACATGATTGCGTTATAGGCGATAATGTAATTATTGCCAATGCGGTACAATTGGCCGGGCACATTAATGTTTACGACTACGCCTTTATCGGCGGATCATCGGCCGTTCATCAGTTTGTTGAAATTGGCGCACATAGCATGATCTCTGGTGGTTCATTGGTACGTAAGGATGTGCCACCATTCACCAAAGCCGGTCGCGAGCCGTTATCTTATGTGGGGATCAACTCGGTTGGGTTGCGCCGCAGGGGGTTTTCTGCAGCTACTATCAACGAGATCCAGGAGATCTACCGCATCCTGTTCCTTAAAAAATATAATGTAAGTAAGGCTCTTGATATCATCGAAGCCGAATTTACCCCAAGCGTTGAACGCGATGAGATCATCAACTTCCTGCAAAATTCGCAAAGGGGCATCATGAAGGGGTTTGGAAATTCTTAATTGGATTTGTCTGAACCCGAATTTTTAGAATTAAAGAATTAGTAGAATTTTTGATCCGTTTTAAGAGAAATTCAGGAAATTCCTAAATTCGATGAATTCCGGTTCAGACAAATAATCATGAACAATTAATGACCATCACCCTAAATAACAT